>CBDVDJ010000307.1:0-4542 GCA_965372695.1 uncultured bacterium | reverse complement strand
CCTCATCTACTGGGGGATGGAAAACCGGGCGAGCAAGCTCTACAATCTGGGGAAGGCGGGCGAGACGGACAAGGTGTCTTTCTCGCAGCTCTTCGGACTCGGCCGGTCTTACTGGTACGTCGTGCTCCTCTGCGTGACGTTCTACTCGGCGATCTTCCCGTTCCAGACTTTTGCGATCAAGTATTTCCAGGAGGCGCACGGCGCAACCCGTGAACACGCCGGTGAGTTGTCGGCGTTGATTACTGTGTTCTCCATGATATGTACGCCGTTCTTCGGTTACCTCGTCGATCGTGTGGGGAAACGTTCGCTCTTTATGATGTTTGGGTCGGTACTGCTGGTGCCGGTCTATCTGATGATGGCGTACGTCGACGTCTCGCTGTGGGTGCCGATGGCGATGATGGGTATCGCATTCTCGCTGGTACCGGCGGTGATGTGGCCGTCCGTGGCTTATATCGTCAAGGAAAACAAGCTCGGTACGGCTTACGGCCTGATGACGGCGATCCAGAACATCGGTTTGTTCAGTTTCAATCTTGCCATCGGCTGGGCCAACGACTACTCGGGTGCGAGTGCGCAAAACGCGGGCGGATACGCCCTGGGGATGTGGATCTTCTCGATCCTGGGTTTACTGGGCTTTTTCTTCTCGTGGATGCTGCGCCGGGCTGAGACCGGACCGAACGCCCACGGCCTGGAAACGATTACGACCAGGAGCTCCTGACCTTTACCAAATGCGGGGAACGACATGAAAAGCAAGATCTGTATCATTATGGTAGTGGCCCTGGCCGCGTCGCTGTTGACCACGACGGCAACAATCGCCGGGAGCGGCCTCGAACTGCTGCCGATAGATGCCCAGGGCGTGCTGACCATCGCCAGTATCGAAAAACTGTACAAGACCTTCGGGATCGAGGAACTTCGAGCCGAGTACCCGGAACAGTTCCAGGAGATGCGCGAGGAGATGCTCGACGACCTGGGCGTCGACCTGCTCGATTTGAACGCCCTGAGGGAGTTCGGTCTCGAACCGGGCAAGCCGATCCACATGGGGGTCGTCGTCGATCCCGAGTTCGCCATGGCGGTGGTCCTTCCCGCGGTCGGCGACGCGGCTTCCTTCGTCAAGGCGATCTTGGAGCAGGACGAGGCGGAATTCTCCCAGAAAGTGAAGGCGCACGGCGTCGCAATATACGGTGACGATGACGACGGGGCGGCGCTGTTCGCGAAGGATGGTTTCGCCGTACTGGTTTTCACCGACGAAGACGAAACCGGTGTGTCGGCCCTGGAGGCGGCGCAAAACCTTCTGGCCGCGCTGGAAAAAGGAACGATGGCGCAGTCGAAGGACTACAAGGAAGCGCTGAAAAAGATTCCCGGTGACGGTGATTTCACGTTTTATATGGGGCCGAAATTCTACGACAAGATGATGGAACTCCAGCACGACGAGGAGCTGGAAGAGCAGGGCGTTTCCGTCGAAGAGGTGAAGGAGCTCTATGAAGAGTGGGGGATCAGCGGAATAACGGCGGTGGTGGAGGCGGTGCTGGAATCGGATCGTCTGGTTGTGGAGAGCTACTCGTGGATGAACAAGGACAGCGAAATACTGGATTGGTACCGGGTGACGACCGACCCGACGAAGTTTCTCGAGGGGGTCCCTTCCGATCCGATGCTGGCGTTGGTGAGCCGCGTGAATTTCCAGAAAATCTGGGAGTCGATCAGTGAGATCGACGATGTGATCGAGAGCGATTCGATTCCGGACTTCGACGACGCGCTGGACGATGCGAGTGAGGATATCGGAGTCGACATCGAAAAGGCGCTGATATCGCAGTTCAACGGCAACCTGGCGTTGATCATCAGCCAGGTGCAGATGATGAACAGCGACGCGGTGCTGCTGGCACAGGTCACGCGTCCCGAGGAATTCCGGGCGACGCTGATCGAGGTGGTGGAGGCGCTCGACGAGGCGTTTGAGGTGAATCCGTCCGAAGACTCCGGTCAGCCGAACCCGGAGCTGGAACGGGCGGAATTCGAGGGGGTGCCTTATTACGTCTATAAGGTGCCGCCGATGCTCGAGGTCTGTTTCGGCGTGATCAAGGATCACCTGGTGGTCACGACGTCGCGTGTGCGTTTTCAATCGATCGTCTCGGGCGGGCCGGGTTTTGCGGACAACATCGGCAACGCGGAAATCAGCAAGACGCTGGCGGACCGGACGGGCAACGTGTTCTACCTGGACTTCCAGAAGCTGGCCCGCGACCTGCAGGCGTGGGCGCCGATGCTGGGCGAAGAGTCGTTCGAAATGGTCGAGCTGCTGATGAATATGAAGGACCTGGTGAGTGTCTCCCGCATGGACAAGGACGGCGGAGTGTGGCAGAAGATAACACTCACGGGCGCGAAACCAGACATCTGGAAGCGGCTGCTGGCGGCGGCCATCGAGGAAATCCCGAAAGACGTCGAGATCGAAATCGACGACGACGATCAGACCACCGACGGTTGATCTGCCCTGATAAGAGACTAGTCGCTTCTGAGGGCTTCGACGGGGTCGACGCGGGCGGCGCGGCGCGACGGGTACGCTCCGGCGAGGAGACTCACCAGCACGCCGAACGCCAGCGAGAGCAGTACCAGCCAGAGGGGAAGGGCGAACGGGTCGAAGATCGGCATCTCCTGGCGTTTCATGATCACCCTGGCCACGGCGGCGACGACGCGGGTGCCCGCCCAACCGGTCAGGATCCCCAGCGTCGAACCCACAAAGCCGATCGCCGCCGATTCCGCCAGAAACACCAGCCGGATCTCCCGCTCGTCGGCGCCGAGCGCCTTCATGACGCCGATTTCACGGCGGCGCTCGGTGATCGACATCACCATGGTATTGACGATGCCCAGCGCTGCGGTGATCAGAGCGATGATGCCCACCACCCCCAGCCCCAGATAGTAGTAAACGAAGAAACGCTGGATGTCCTCGAATTGCTCGGCATAGCTGAACGCCCGGAATCCGAGGGCCACCACCGAATCCTTTACCGTCTTTGCCGACGCCGTTGGTTCGAGCTCGAGGGTAACGCGGGGATACGCCCTCGAGTCGGCGGCTCCACCCGACCGGAAGAGTTCGCCGCTCTGCATCGCGGTAAACAGCGCCACGGGATCGCTGCCAACCCCGATGCCGGCCGACGTGAGACGACGGGCCGTCCGCTCGGGGACGAATACGGGGGCCGTCCAGATATTGTAAGACTCGGGGCTCTTTGCTACGGCGACGATGGTCAGCGTGTCGGAGACGGTGATCTGGTGCTCCATCAGTCCCTCGAAAAACCGCTGCGCTCGATCCGACAACTCCCGCTGCACGAGACGCCGGACGTACTGCGGGTAGGTGAGGGAATCGAAATACACCGTCCCCAGCAGGCGTGGAAAATGTGCCTCCGCGTCACCGATCACCGCGGCGAACGCGCTGTCGAGGCTGGCCGCCCGGGTGGAAACGATCAGCCGGGCCCCCACGAGCGAATCGGGGTGTGCGACTCCCACCAGGTCGAGAAATTCACTTCTTACGATCGCTTCGCGCGCTTCGTCGGAAGAAAACGTTACGCCGCCGAGAATCGTCGAGAAAAGCGGCGTCCGGGTTTCCACTGCGGAGATCGCGCGCGCCCGTGTCGACACGGTGGTATCGGCGACGCTGGCCTGAATCTCGATATCGACGAAGGGGTACGCCAACCGGACTCCCGGTATTTCCGACAGCCGGCCGATCGCGTCGCGGTTGAGGTCGACGCGGGAGGAGTCGGCGGTCTTGTCCTTTTGCGGGAACACGTTCATTCGCGTGAACAAACCGAGCTGGTCGTATGACTCCGTGAAATACCGGTGATTGCCGGCGGCGAAGGAGAGCATGGCGACGAAAGTGGCGATGGCGATGACGACCCCGGCCGTAGTCAGAAACGCCCTCAGCTTTTTTCTCCACAGGTTGCCGGCGGATAGCTCGATGAGGTCATGCAGAGTCATGTGCGCCTCCGTTGTCTTCCGGTTCGTCTCGCTCGATTCGTCCGTAGTGCATCTTGACAATGCGGCCGGCGGTGCGCTCGGCCATCTCGACGTCGTGGGTCACCATCACAATGGTCAGCCCGTCGCGATTGAGGTCGCCGAGCAGCGAAACAATGGCAGCCGAATTGTCCTGGTCGAGATTCCCCGTCGGTTCGTCGGCAAAGAGAATCTCCGGCTTTTTGACCAGGGCGCGGGCGACTGCCACCCGTTGCTGCTCGCCTCCGGACAGGTCCGCCGGCCGGTGGTCGAGCCGGTCCGACATTCCGAGGCGGTCGAGAATAGATGCCGCGCGGTCGCGCCGCTCGCCGCGGGGAACGCGGGCGAAGAACAGCCCCAGTTCAACGTTTTTCAATGCCGTCTGGTGGGGTATCAGGTTGAACGCCTGGAAGATCATGCCGACCTTCCCGGCGCGGTATGCGGCGAGTTCGCGGCGGGAAAGCCGGTCGAGGCGCTGCTGGCCGACTTCTATGTGGCCGGAAGTGGGAGTGTCGAGGCCCGCCAGCAGGTTGAGCAGGGTCGACTTGCCCGAGCCGGATGCCCCCACAACGGCGG
>CBDVDJ010000306.1:0-4562 GCA_965372695.1 uncultured bacterium | reverse complement strand
GTCGAGCCGGTAAAAGCGATCTTGTCCACGCCGGGGTTGCGCACGAGCGCCATTCCCGCCGTCGATCCGTTGCCGGGAACGACGTTGAACGCACCCGGGGGAAATCCTGCTTCGGCGACGAGTTCGCCGAAGAGGAGGGCGGTGAGCGGCGTTTCCGACGCCGGCTTGAGGACGATCGTGCAACCTGCCGCCAGCGCGGGGGCGAACTTCCAGCTGGCCAGGTTCAGGGGGAAATTCCACGGGACGATGGCGGCGACGACGCCGGTGGGCTCGCGCCGCGTATAAACGAGACAGTTCGCGTCGACGGGAATGGTACGGCCTTCCACCTTGTCGGCCCACCCGCCGTAATACTCGAGGACGGCGGCCGTCATCGACAGTTCGATCTTCGCTTCGAAGTACGTCTTGCCGTTGTGCGCCGATTCCAGGCGGGCAAATTCGTCGAGGCGCGACCTGAGCAGGCCGGAGAGCTTCGATAGCATACGCCCCCGCTTGCGCGCCGGCATACCCCTCCAGGCGTCCGAGTCGAAACACGCGCGTGCCGCGGCGACGGCGTCGTCGGCATCACGCGCGTCCGCTCTGGCCACGCTGGCGATCACTTCTTCGGTGGCCGGGTTGACCACTTCGAATGTTTCTCCCGACGCGGCGCCGCGCCACTCGTTATTGATGAACAGTTCGGTCCTCATGATTATTCCTCCACGCGCACGTATTCAAAATCGATAGGTTTGCTGTTAATGCCCCTTCGGGGCGCGGCGATCCAGTTGGCCATCTTGCCGGGCTCAAATATGGGCTTGGCCTGCAGACTGTTGATGTAGGCCTTGTCTTCCGGCGACGGAAGCCACTCGTCCCGTTTCGTATTCCACTGTTCTTCCGAAAGCAGCTTCCCCCGCGGGTCGAACTGGATGGCACCGTACAGGCCCGTTGCCCGGTTGAATCTCCGGTGGGGCAGGTAGAGCCGGTCGGACATCCCGTGCTTCTCCAGCACCCGGTTCCAGCGGACAATACCCTTCTCGCAGTCGGCGATATACGCGTCGCGGTGCACTTCGTTGAGCGCGTTGCGCATGGGGACCTCTTCCGTCTCGTGGCGCCCGCTGTCGAACCTGTCGATAGTGTAAACCTGGTCCATCGCCCTGTGCTCGTCATACTTGCCCTCGTAGACGCGTCCTTTGAGCCCGGTGGCGAAGTACGACGCGGCGTTCGACGAGATTTCGCCTCCGAACAGATCGAGGCTCAGCGAGAACCACAGATTGAGGTGCTTCTGTATCGTCGGCAGGTCGATGCCGCCGTGCTTGCGCACGTCCTCCGACACGCCGCCGATCTCCTTCATGATCTGGCAGGTGCGATCGACGGTGCGCGCGATCCCCGTTTCGCCGACGAACATGTGGTGCGCCTCTTCGGTGAGCATGAAGCGCGTAGTGCGCGACAGCGGGTCGAAGGCGCTCTCGGCGAGTGCGAGGAGCTGGAATTTGCCGTCGCGGTCGGTGAACATCGTGAACATAAAAAAGTCCAGCCAGTTGGTGATCGGTTCGTTGAACGTGCTGAGAATCCGCGGCTTGTCTTCGTTGCCGCTGCGCCGCTCGAGGAGCGCGTCGCCCTCGTCGCGGCCGTCACGGCCGAAAAAACTGTGCAGCAGGTAGACCATGGCCCACAGGTGACGGCCTTCCTCGACGTTGACCTGGAAGAGGTTTCGCAGGTCGTAGAGGCTCGGGCACTTGCTGCCCAGCATCCGCTGCTGCTCGACGCTCGCCGGTTCGGTGTCGCCCTGGGTGACGATCAGGCGGCGGAGCGGGTTGCGGAACTCTCCCGGCACCTCCTGCCACGCGTCCTCGCCCTGGAAGTCGCCGAAGCCGATTTTTCGGTGCTTCTCGGGCTCCGAGAGGAAGATACCCCAGCGGTAATCCGGCATCTTGACGTACTCGAAGTGCGACCACCCGTCCGTGTCGGCGCTGACGGCCGTCCGCAGGTACACCTTGTGGACGTCCTGGAATCCTTCGGGGCCCATTTCCCGCCACCAGTCGAGGAACTTCGGCTGCCACCGCTCGAGCGCCCGCTGCAGGCGGCGGTCCTGCTTGAGGTCAACGTTGTTCGGGATCCGTTCCGACGAAATCATCAGGTTCTCCTCCAATCGAACTCGGGTCTCAGTCCGGCCTGTCCGTATACCTTGAGCGCGCCCCTGTCGCCCGTGGCGTTGGGGCGCTGGAAGATCCAGTTCTGCCACGCCGTGAGCCGGCCGAAGATCTTGGTTTCCATCGTCTCCGGTCCCGCAAACCGCAGGTTGGCCTCCATGCCCGTAAGCGCGTCGGGCGAGAGCGACACCCTTTCCTCGATGCCGAGGCGGACGTCGTCTTCCCAGTCGATGTCGTCCGGGGCAAACGTCACCAGCCCTGCTTCTTCCGCCTCGATCGGGTCGAAGGGTCCGCCGCGCTCGAGGACTTCGGCGATGTGTCCCGGATCGGCGAGGAAGCGCGTCTCGAGGCGCGTGATGCCGTTGCTCATTTTGTAGGGGCCGCCGTTCATCACCGAGAGGTGGATCGCCGGCGAGTCGTCGGGGGCGTCGAGCATGTACGAACGGTCGGCCGCCAGCGCGAGCTCGAACAGCGTGCCGGCAAAGCACGAGTCCTTTTCGATCAGCGCGATGATGCTCATCGCCGTCAGGTCGAGACGCTTGAGCGTGCGTTTGATGTAGTGGACGATTTCGCGCACGAGCCAGTGGCCGGAGTGCCCGGCGAGCGTGTTGTCGACGGCGAGTACCTTGTCGGCGTCGCCGCTGGTCGTCAAAAGAATGGTGCCGATCTCGGCCTCGTTCAATCGCAGGTCGAGGAGCGCGTCGTTCAGCTCGCGGAACGCCCGCAGCGCCCAGAAGTCGCTGCCCGCCGCCAGGATGTCGTCCGGTGTCGACGGTTCGTCGCCGGACGGCGCCGCCACGTTGACGCGTGCGATGCGCTGCCTGCGGTCGAGCGCGACGGTCACGTAGCGGTAACGCGTCCCGTCTTCGCCGCGCTCGGGGTCGAGCGGCTCGAGGATGACGCCCGGTCCCGAGCCGGGTCGGTCGGACATCGCTGCCAGTTCGTCGAGGCGCTTGCCGATGACCTCTTCGTATTTGCTCCTGGGGTAGAGGCCGTCGATCAGTCCCCATTCGACGGCGCGGCTGCCCTTGATGCCGTCGGCGACCGTGCTGAAAAAATCGGCCCGGTCGCGGCGGACCTTGCGCTTGTCGGTGACCCGCGTCAGCCCCCCGGTACCCGGCAGCACGCCGAGCAGCGGTATCTCGGGCAGGCTCACCGCCGAGTTGCCGTCGTCGACGAGGTAGATCTCGTCGCAAGCCAGCGCCAGTTCGTAACCGCCGCCGGCGCAGATACCGTTGAGCGCGGCGAGAAACTTCAGACCCGAGTGCTCGCTCGCGTCTTCGATCGCGTTCCGCGTCTCGTTGGTGAACTTGCAGAAGTTGACCTTGAAGCCGTGCTCCGACTGTCCCAGCATGAAGATGTTCGCCCCCGCGCAGAATATGCGGTCGAGGAGGCTGGCGACGAGCACGGCGCGGACTTCCGGGTGCTCGAAGCGGATGCGCTCGATCGCGTCGGCCAGCTCGATGTCGACGCCGAGGTCATAGGAGTTGAGTTTGAGCTTGTAGCCCTCGTGCAGCCCCTCGTCTTCGTCTACGTCGAGGTTGAGACGGGCGATCGGGCCGTCGAACTCGAGCTTCCAGTGCTTGTATTGGTCCGGGTGGGTTTCAAACCGGATCGGATTCATCTGTCGATCCTCCATTGTTACTTTTTCTTCTTTTTGTCGAGAAATTCGCGCATGCGCCGCCGCTTTTCCTCGTCGTCGAATAGTATGGCCTGTGACGCCGACTCGAGCGCCATCGCCGCGTCGACGCCGATTTCCGGCGCCGCGTTGAGCGAGATTTTCGCCAGGCGGATAGCGAGCATCCCGTTACGGGTCACCTCGCGCGCCAGGCCGTGTGCCGCTTCGAGCACTTCGTCGTCCGGGACCACCCGGTTGACGAGACCGATCGCGAGCGCTTCCTCGCCGCCGATGATTCTGCCCGTGTACACGAGTTCCTTGGCGCGGCCCAGTCCAATGAGCCGGGGCAGCCGGTAGGTGGCCCCGGCGCCCGGGATGATCCCGAGCGAGACTTCGGGTTGCCCCAGCCGGGCCCCCTCGCCGCACACGCGAAGGTCGCACGCCATGGTGAATTCCAGCCCGCCCCCGAGCGCATAGCCGCGGATGGCGGCGACGGTCAGCAGGGGGAACTGCTCCACCCAGCGAAAGAGCGTGCTGTTGATCCGGCGGAGCGCGTCGGCCGCGCTGCGATCGTGGAGTTCCTGGATGTCGGCGCCGGCGAGAAACGCCTTTTCGCCCGCGCCGGTAAAGATGACCGCATTGATGTCGTCGCGTCGTGCCGCCTCGTCGAGAAACGCGTGGAGTTCGTCCACCATCTCCTCGTTGAGCGCGTTACGGACTTCGGGGCGGTCGAACGTGCAGACGGCGATGCCGTCGGCGTCGATCTCGATCTTTATGGTTTTGTATTTGTTCATGGGGTTGACGGGTTGGGGGTTGGTTTT
>CBDVDJ010000305.1:0-4571 GCA_965372695.1 uncultured bacterium | reverse complement strand
GTATATTTCGGGATGTGAGACCGCGGTTGAGGCAAAGAAAGACCCCCTGCCGAAGCAGGGGGTCTGAGATTTGGTGGGCCCACCAGGACTTGAACCTGGGACCGACCGGTTATGAGCCGGTGGCTCTAACCAACTGAGCTATGGGCCCGGACCCCCGAGTTATAGCACAGTTTATATGATCTCGGTATAGCCTTTGAGCTTCTTCGCCCGGCTCGGGTGCTGGAGCTTTTTCAGGGCCTTGGCCTCGATCTGGCGCACACGCTCGCGCGTCACGTTGAAGATCGTCCCGACTTCTTCGAGTGTCCTCGGCGTGCCGTCGCCGAGGCCGAAGCGCAGCCGGATTACCTTTTCCTCGCGGCGCGTCAAGGTCGACAGCACCTTGGAGAGCTGCTCGCGCAGCATCGCGTGTGCGGCCGACTGGGCGGGCGAGGTGGCCGAGATGTCCTCGATGAAGTCAGACAGGTTGCTGTCCTCGTCTTCACCGATGGGCCGGTCGAGCGAGATGGGCTCCATGGAAGCCTTCATCACACTCTTGACCTTGTCCAGCGGGTAATTGAGCTTCTTGGCGACCTCTTCGGGTGTGGGGTCGCGGCCGTTCTCCTGTACGAGCTTGCGCGCGGTGCGCGAAACTTTGTTGATGGCCTCGATCATGTGCACGGGCACTCGGATGGTGCGCGCCTGGTCGGCGATCGCGCGGGTGATCGCCTGGCGGATCCACCACGTCGCGTAGGTGGAGAACTTGTATCCTTTGCGGTAGTCGAACTTGTCGACGGCGCGCATCAAGCCGCTGTTCCCTTCCTGGATGAGATCGAGGAATTCGAGCCCGCGGTTGGTGTAACGCTTGGCGATGGCGATGACGAGGCGGACGTTCGCTTCGATCATCTCGCGCTTGGCGCGCTGCATCTGCAACTCGCCGCGCCGGATGACGTCGACGACACCGTAGAGCCCCCGGCAGGTGATGTTCTCCACCTTCTCCACCTTGCGAGTTTCGGTCTGGATCGCCTTCATCTTCTTCTGGAAGTCTTCCAGCATTTCGAGCGACCACGTGCCCTTGCCGGCGATCTTGATGCTCTTGCGCCGCTTGTTTTCCTTGAGCTTCTTGACCGTCTTCTTCAAATCATCGAAAGACACCCCGACGAATTCCTCGTACTCGCGAAATTTGCGGTCGAGCTCTTTCATCTCGCTCCGTTTCTCGCGAATGTCCTCGACGATCCGTTCGACCTGTTTGGGGTGGAGCCGGAGCTTGAGGTACTCGTCGAAGAGCTTGGTCTCCCGGAGCTCGAGCGAGCGCGCCAGGTTGGCGCGTTTCGCCTGGAACTTCTTCAGCCTGATTTTTCGCTGAAACTCGACGATTTCCTTGCGCAGCTTGGTGATGCGTTTGATGGGACGGAAGCGGGCCTGGCGTTCTTTCTTGCCGCTGTAATGCGGATGGATGCCGCCCGACTCGATCTGAACCACCTCGTCGAGGCGCATCTCCTCGTTTTCGACCAGTTCGGCCAGCCTCTGGAGTTCGCGAATCGGGGAGTCGAGCGAAAAGACCGCTCTGGCGACCTTGAGCTGTCCCTGTTCGATCCTCTTGGCGATATCGACTTCTCCCTGCCGGTCGAGCAGGGGGACTTTGCCCATTTCCCGCAGGTACATCCGCACGGGGTCGTCGTAACGGATGACGGCCTTGGTCTCTTCTTCCGTCTTCTGCTCTTCTTTCTCCTCCCGGCGCTTCTTGGCTTCCATTTTCAGCCGCGCTTTTTCCGCCGAGTCGAAGTAGTCGATTTTCTCCTCGCTGAGCTTGTCGTACAGCACGACGATGTCTTCGGCCGAGAAGTCGCTTCCCACGAGCGCATCGATCTCATGGTTCAATATGAAGCCCTTGTCCTCCGCTACCCTACGAATGTCCTCCAGGACGTCATCGAATTTCTCGAGATCCATTCCGCAGTTCCCCCTTAATTCCGATGAGGATGCTTACAGCTCTACGAGCGCCTGCTTCAATTTATGATAATACTCGGCGACGGCAACGGCTTCTTCGCTCTCTGGCGGCAGTTCGTCCAGCCGTTTCCGTAGCTCACTCAACTCATCCTGGATATTGAGCTCCTTGATTCGCCGAATTGTGTCTTTGAGAAGGATTTCTACATTACCAGGGGGGAGGGGAATGAGGGCGATCTCTGCGGCAAGCCCTTCCAGACCGGCCTCCTCCGCCTTCTGGTGAAATTTGCGATCCCTTATATCAATATGAGAATCACGAGCTAAGTCAAGTGTTTTGTAGAATTTTCTAAGATCCGCGTCGCAAAAATCGTCGGTGTCGAGCGTGTCGATCGCATCCAGCGCCGCCGGCGTCCCTTCGGTGATCAGACGCAGCGCTAGACGCTCCAGAGCGACCCTTCTGCCCGTCACTTTGCGGGTGGCGGCGCCCGTTTCCGCCGCGCCCGCGGCCGTTCTGGCCCGGCGTGCGTGGCGGACCCGGAGCCCTTCGGGGTCGATTCCGAACACGCCCGCCAGTTCGTTGCAGATGACGTCGATCCGGATCTGGTCGTCGAGCCCGGCGAGGCCCGAGATGACCCGGTCGATCAGTTCCTCCCGCTCGCGGACGGTCGGCTGCCGCTCGTCGACGAGCTCGCCGAGGTAGGCAAAATAATCTGACGCATTTTCAAGGAGTTCCGTAAACTTCTCGCCACCCAGCTCGAGCACGGCCGAATCGGGGTCGGCGCCGGCGGCCAGCCGGGCCACGCGGACCTCGAGGCCCGAAGCCATCATGACGGCGCCCGCCGCGATAGCGGCGCTCTCGCCGGCGGAGTCGCCGTCGGGCACAATCACCGCCCGCCGGGTCATTCGCCTCAGTACCACGGCGTGGTCGTGCGTCAGGGCGGTCCCGCACGCGGCGACCGAGTGGGTAACGCCCGCCCGGTGGAGCGAAATCAGGTCGGTGTAGCCCTCCACGACCACCGCTTCCCGGCTCTTGCGGATGGCGTCGCGCGCGTTGTTGACGCCATAAAACGTACGGCGCTTGGCGAATACAGGACTCTCGGCGGAGTTGAGATACTTGGGCTCCACGCCGTCCCCCAGCGCCCGGGCGCCGAAGCCGATGACCCGTCCCGAGACGGACAGGATGGGGAATATCAGGCGGTTGCGGAAATAGTCAAAGTAACCTGTTGATTTTTCGCTCTTTATGATGAGCTTCAATTCCACCAGGATGTTCCGGGCGATGCCTTCGCGGCGGGCGGCGTTCCAGAGGCGGTCCCACGAATCGGGAGCGTAACCGAGTCCGAACGTCGTCCAGGCCTCCCTCGGGATGCTGCGGCCCTCCAGGTATTCTCTCGCCCTTGCGCCCGCCGGCCCCTCGACCAGCATCCGGTGGTAGAAACGGGCGGCAAAGCGGTTGGCGTCGAAGCGGGCGTCATTCTTCGACCTCTCCTCTTCGGGGATCTTCCGGAACTCGACCTCGACGCCGCACTTTTCGCCGAGCTGGCGGACGGACTCGGGAAACGTCACACCGTCCATTTCCATGAGGAAATTAAATACGTTGCCTCCCTTGCCGCAGCCGAAGCAGTGGTAGATCTGCCGGTCGATATTGACGTTGAAACTCGGCGTCTTTTCCTGGTGGAATGGGCATAACCCCTTGTAGTTACTCCCATTACGCTTAAGGTCAACGTACTGGGCCACGATCTCCGCGATGTCGGTCCGGTCGCGGATCGCGTCTATGGTGTCCTGGGGGATTTGCACTACTTGTCAGCCGCCTCCGAAGCGAACCGGTCCTTGATTGTCATCTCAGCGATACCACGGTCACCCCGTGCCCGCCTTCGCCAAGACCGCCCGGACGGATGGAATCCACCCGGCGATCTGATTCGAGGACTGCGCGGACCGCGCGGGCGAGTATACCCTCGCCCACACCGTGGATAATGGTGATTTCCTGGACACCGCTGAGCACCGCCCGGTCGACGAAGCGGTTCACCGCCTCGAGCGCCTCTTCCCTCCTGCTTCCCCGGACATCCAGACTGGTCGAGGATAGCGGTTCGACTTGCACGTCGTACGTGACGCTGTTCGGTGGGCCAATTCCCTCGTGCGGGGCCGTATATAAAGCTCCTACATTCAGTTTAATGCGTTTGTCATTAATTTCAACCGTTGCCGATCCGTTTTCCACAGCGATTACGCGGCCGGCGGGCTCGCCCGAGGGATTGAGGGACACGCGGTCGCCGACGGCGACGGCGCCGGCCTTCTCGCCCCCTTGCGGGGGCGGGGGCGGAGGAGGGGCTTCGCGCCGCTTGCGGGCCGAATCGAGGAGGTTGGCGAGGCGGGTGTGGGTTTTTTTGAGGACTTCCTTGCGCGCCTGGCTCTCGCGGATCTCACGTACGATGGCCTCCACTTCGCGCCGGGTCTCGAGAAGAAACTCCTCGGCTTCCCGTCCAGCCCTCCGGTCCGCCTCCTTGCGCGAAACGTCGAACTCGGCGGCGCGGTCGGCGTAGCGGTTCATGACCGCCTCTAGCGCGGCCGTCTGTTCCGAGAGACGTTCGCGTTCCTGCTCGAGTGCGAGGTGGCTCGACTCGAGGTCACTTAAAATTGACTCGAGCCGGAAGGCGTCG
>CBDVDJ010000304.1:0-4588 GCA_965372695.1 uncultured bacterium | reverse complement strand
TGATCAGCGAGTTGGCGAATCCGAGGCCGCGCGCCTTACCGCCCAACGACCCGCCACCGATGCGCGCGAAACTGCGGTGCTCGTCGAACGTGTCAGGGTCGAAATCTATAATGGAGCCCTGGTGCTGCTCGCGCCGGTGTTCGCGCAGGCGGCTGATCAGATGTTCTCGCAGTCCGGCGGTCGTCTCGAAGTCCGACAACTTGACCGGGCGCAAGCGGTGGGCCAGAAGAAATTCGGTGCGGGCTTTGAGCCAGATAGAAAAATCGTTGCGGGCCCCGTGAAACTCGAGGCACTCGTCGGGAACGACGTAGATCTGATCCTCCAGCGACCTGAGATCCCCCGCCCTCCCCACCACCGTGCCGTCGCGCAGCCGGAAGATGAAGTCTCCGAATCCGAAGTGGTGCATCATGAACCGCTTGAGCTCGTGCAAGAGGACGGCGGAGCCTTTCTGGAGAAACTGCGCGCCGAGCGCCTCCGCCCGCGGGCGCGCGGACACATCTCGCGACTGGAGAAGCACGGGGATGTCGGCGTGCGACTCCTTGATCTGCCGGGTAAGCTCGAACCCGGCTTCCTTGTCCAACTGGCCGCCCCTGGGGAACTCGATATCCGATATCACGCCGAGCACGCTTGCGTGGTACTTCTCGAAATACCCCCACGCTTCTTCGTATGTGCCGCAGAGAATGATCTTGGGACGAGCCCGCATGCGGAGCAGCCTGTGCGCCGGGTTGACTCCCTCCGTGATCAAATCTGTGGTGTGCTCGAGCACGGCCGTGTAGATCAACGGGAGGTACGACGAATAAAACTTGACGTTGTCTTCGATGAGAATAATGGTCTGGACCCCGACCTGCAGGGTGTCGGCCTCGACGTTCCAGCGATCTTCGACGAACTTGATGATGGCGAGAAAGACACGAAAATCCCCCTGCCAGATGAACACCTTGTCGAAATCCGATACCCGGCCCGACTTCACCAGTTCGTTGAGTTCGCGGTTGTCGTAGGTGAGCAGGACGACCGGCGTATCCACGCCAACGCCCTTTATCCGCCGGGATAGTTCGTTCGCGTTCATATCGCCCGCGCGCGCAGACGTTATAATGAGGTCGAAGCGGTTCGGCGTCGTCGCCATCGTGACGGCCTCGCTGCCATTGGACACACGCGTTATCTGCGGCATGTGCGTCAGTCCGAGACCGAGGTATTCGCTCAGGAGCGATTCGTAGAAACTGCCGTCCTCGGAGAGAATGAACGAGTCATAGAGGCTGGACACGAGCAGGATTTCCCGGACGCGGCGCGGCATCAGATCCTGGAACCGCTGGAAGCGGGTACGATGGCCGTGTTCGAACTCGTATTTGTTGAACTGTTTCACGTCTGGAATAGTAAAAAACGGGGTGGACCGGAGTCCACCCCGTTTTTGATGAGAAACGGATCGAGTCGGACTCTAGACAACGCCCTGGTCGATCATCGAATCGGCAATCTTGATGAAGCCGGCGATGTTGGCGCCGTCGACATAGTTGCCCGCAGTGCTGAACTCCTTGCTGGCCTCGAGGCACGAACCGTGGATCGCCTTCATGATACCCTTGAGACGCTCATCCACTTCTTCGCGAGTCCACGACAGGCGCAGGCTGTTCTGCGACATTTCCAGGCCGGAGACGGCGACGCCGCCAGCGTTGGCAGCCTTGCCCGGACCGTAGAGAATCTTGTTGCTGATGTAGACCTCGATCGCTTCGGGAACCGAAGGCATGTTCGCACCCTCGGAGACAACATTGATGCCGTTCTTCATGAGGTTCTCGGCGTCCTTCTTGTTGATCTCGTTCTGGGTCGCAGACGGGAACGCACAGTTGGCCTTGTGGTCCCACAGCGGATTGTAATCGAGGTTCGGATCGATCGGAGTGTAGACGGCCGACTTGAACTGATCGGCGTACTCCTTGATGCGGCCACGACGGACGTTCTTGAGATCCATCACCCACGCGAGCTTCTCGCGATCGATGCCCGCTTCGTCGTAGATGTAACCGGCCGAGTCGGACATGGTGACAACCTTGCCGCCCAGGTCGAGGACTTTTTCCGTCGTGTACTGCGAAACGTTACCCGAACCGGACACGATACAGGTCTTGCCCTCGAGCGAGTCGTTAATCGTCCCGAGCATCTCGGCGGCGAAATACACGGCGCCGTAACCGGTTGCCTCCGGACGAATCAGCGAGCCGCCCCAGTTGAGGCCCTTGCCGGTGAGAATGCCGGTGAACTCGTTGCGGATCCTCTTGTACTGGCCGAACATGAAGCCGATCTCGCGACCGCCCACGCCGATGTCACCGGCGGGAACGTCGGTGTTCGGACCGATGTGGCGCTGGAGCTCCGTCATGAAGCTCTGGCAGAAGCGCATCACTTCGTCGTCGCTCTTGCCCTTGGGATCGAAATCCGAACCGCCCTTGCCGCCACCCATCGGGAGCGTCGTGAGGCTGTTCTTGAAAACCTGCTCGAAGGCCAGGAATTTGAGGATGCCGAGGTTGACCGACGGGTGGAAACGCAGGCCACCCTTGTAGGGGCCGATGGCGCTGTTCATTTCGATACGGAAACCGCGGTTGACCTGGACCTCGCCCTGATCGTTGACCCAGGGCACCCGGAACAATATGACGCGCTCGGGCTCGATAATCCTCTCGAGTACCTTGTGCTTGCGGTACTCGGGGCGGGCATCCAGAACGCGAACGACCGAATCGGCGACTTCATGTACAGCCTGGTGAAACTCAGGTTCGGCAGGGTTCTTTTCCTTGACCCCGGCCATCAGATCGGACACGTAATTAGACATTCCTCTCTCCTTCCACATCGCCGGATAATGACGATACTGGGTAATATGAGATGAAAGATTCGAAGAAACTCCAAGCGCGCGGGATCATGCGGGCACGCCTGACCATAAATGGTTGAAGATAATAAAAAAACCAACACACGGGGTGTTGCTTTCCAAGTCACCCGGCCACGGTTGAACGTGCCGGATCTCTTTATATAGCGGAATCATACAATCTATAGTGGAGATGTCAACCGTTTTTCATGGAAATCGGGTCCTCTATTCCGGTATCCGCGAATCAGTTACAGATGGTCGCGGCGCCCGGCGCGCGGCCGGATCCCGGCCCTCTCGCGGCGGCGGCGAAACCCGTTGAATTTCCCGCCGCTTTGGGGCAATATCGCAAGCTAACCCGGTTCCGTCACTCTATTTATCCGGCCCGTCCCCCGTAGTCCCCGAGAGGAGTCGTCGTAATGCCCGTTCACACCGCCATGAAGACAAAGCTGATCGCACTGCTCGCCGCCGCCGCGATCACCGCCTGCGTGCTCGCCGGAGCAGCCGGCGCAGCCGGCGCACAGGAAGTGTTCACCGCCGAAGATGTGCTCAACCTCGAGTACGCCACCTCAGCCCGCATCAGCCCGGACGGCAAGTGGGTTGCTTACACGGTCTCGGTGCCGAGGAGTATCGACGCAAAACCCGGCGGCCGATACACGGAGTTGTATCTGGTATCCACGGGCAACGGAGAGATCCGCCCGTTCATCACCGGCAAAGTCAACGTGAGCGGAGTCCGCTGGACACCCGACGGACAGGCGATCTCTTTTCTGATGACCCGCGGCGAGAAGGCGAAACGGCAGGTGTGGGCCATTCGCGTCGATGGCGGCGAAGCCATTCAGACGACGAAGTGCAAGTCGAGTGTCGGCGCGTTCCGCTGGCACCCGTCGGGAGGCCAGCTGGCTTACACAGCGGTGATTCCCGCCACCAAGAGGGAAAAGAAACTGAAGGACAAGGGATACGGCTTCACTTTCTACGAAGAAAATTTGAAGCACCGCAACCTGTATATGGTCGACGTGGAAAATTACAGGGCCGCCGGCGAAGCGAGTCAACTCACCGACGACATAACGGTACGGTCGTTCGAATTCGACGCCCCCGGCGGGCAGGTCGCATTCGGGGGCACAGAACTGAACTTGATAGACCACGTTTATATGTTCCAGAAAATATACCTGCTCGACGTCGCGACGGGCGACTACCGGCAGCTGAGCAACAACCCGGGCAAGCTCGGCAACTTCGCATTCAGCCCCGACGGCGAGTTCCTCGTGTACACGGCGGCGCTGTCGCAGAGCGACCACGCGGTGAGCCAGGTATTCGTGCTGCCGACAGCCGGCGGCGACGCCGTCAACCTGACACCGGGAGATTTCGCCGGGCACGTGACCTGGGCGGCTTGGAAGGACAAGAACACGGTCGTCTACATGGCCGGCGAAGGGGTCTGGAACACGCTGAACACGGTCAAGCGCAAGGGCGGCGACCGCAAGGTCGTCCTCCATTCGCGCGACACACAGATGGTGTTCAACACGCCGACTTTCACGAAGGGATTCAAACAACTGGCGTTCACGGCGTCGTCGCCGACGGAGCCGAGGAATGTCTATTACTGGCCGGGTAAGGGTAAGCCGAAGCGGTTGACGGAATTGAACCCGTGGATCAAGGACAGGAGGCTGGGCAAGCGCGAGGTGGTCGAGTACACGACGCGGGACGGACTCGAAGTCGAAGGACTACTCAACTATCCGGTCGACTACCGCCCGGGCACGCAATACCCGATGGTCGTCCAGG
>CBDVDJ010000303.1:0-4589 GCA_965372695.1 uncultured bacterium | reverse complement strand
CCTTCGCTGCTCGCCAGCCCGCCACCGTCGTGGCGGCTGGTCGACCGGTTCGAGGTGGGTAACAGCACCCTCGCCGTCTACGAAATCCCCGACGGTTTCCGCTGGCCCGTCGAAGAGTAGCCGCATCGACAGCGGCAGCGCCGCCATTATCCCCGCGGGACGCGTTATCCCTTGATGATGAACTCGGGATCGTCTACGAAGATCTGTCTGCGGTCTGTGTCGACGACGACGACGGTGTACTTGTACCGTGCCCGGCGCGCGTCATCCGGGATACGAATGCTGATGCGCTTGCCCAGCGGCGCCTGGTAGGTGATGTACTCGAATGGAGATTCCCACCCCAGGTGGATGGCGTAATAGCCTTCTCCCTGGCAGAACCATTCGATGGTCTGTCCCCGGCGTGTACTGCAGCTCGGTTTGTCGTAGTCAAAATCGCCGTCCGCTGTGTACGAGATGTTGATCAACGGCATGTCTTCTCCTTTGCTTTCCAGTGGCTCTTGAGTTTCAATTGACATCGGTCAACCTCCTCTTTCACGTCAACACGGCCGATAAGTCCGAGACGCATGAGTATATCATCATACACAGCTTGGATCAACCTAACTTATTGACGGGAAGAGCTTTGGACCGGAAGGTCCGGGAGGCGTCAGGGCGATAACAGGCGGCGAAATTCGTCGGACGCGCGGAGCGACTCCAGTTCGGGTTCCTTCTCGATTTTCTGGAGATTGCCGGCAGCGATGGCATGCTCGAGAAACCGCAGCGCATCGCCGCGCCGGCCCGCGATCTCGTACACGATGGCGGCTTTGAACAGGATCAGCTGGTCGTCCGGCTTCCGCCGCATCGCTGTCTCGACCTCGGCGATCGCCTCCCCGGCCGCGCCCACCTTCGCCATCTGGACCGCCATGAGGGCCCGAAGTCCGGCGTCCTCCGGATTGACGGCCAACTGCTCTCTCGCCAGCTCGATTGCGCGCCGGTATGCCGGTATCGACCGCGGTTTCATCCCCGGGGCGTAGCGGTACGCGTCGGCGAGATTCCCCCACGCCGTCGCGTCGTTCTGTGCCAGTTCGACCGCCTTTTCCAGCAAAGGTATCGCGTCGTCGTAACGGCCTTCGTATATATACAGCGTACCCATGTTGGCGTAGCTCTGGGCGTCCGGGTCCAGGGCGACCGACACGTCGAACATTTTGCGGGCACTCTCGATGTCGCCGAGTAAGTAGTAAAACCCGATGAGGTTGTTGTAAGCGCGGACGTACCCGGGATACAGCTCGGTTACCTTGAGCGTCATTTCCACGGCCGCCTCCAGACTGTCCTGCATATAATAGAACACTCCCAGGTGGGAGTACGCGGGCCAGTTGTCCGGCTCCAGCCTCATTTCGATCGCCCTCGAGTACCCGCGCTCGGCCTCTTCCCTCCAGCCGAGGCTGCGGTAGACATTGGCCAGCTCGAGCTGCGCTTCGAAGTTGTCCGGATCCAGTTGCAGCGCCCGCTTGAACTCCGCCACCGCCCGGGGAAACCGTCCGGTGCCGCCGTCGATGATCCCCAGCGTGACGTGCACGGGCGCGAGCATGTCGTCGATCTCGATCGCGGTCCCGCAGTGCGCGCGGGCAATATCCACCAGCGACGTGTCCCGCCGTTCTTCGTACATGCGCCAGTACGCCTCGCCCAGGCCGGCATACGCGAGCGCGTATCCCGGATCGAGGTCCACCGCATATCCGAACCGTTCGATCGCCTTGTCGATGTTGACGATCTTGTCTCGTCGCTGCAGATATCCGCGTCCCTCGAGGAACGCGCCGTACGCCTCCGCCATTCCGGTTCCGCCGGCCACGATACGATCGCGCGATTCCTGCGGGATGTCGATGTCCAGCATCGAAGCCAGAGCCACCACCGTCGAATCCTGCAGGACAGACGCGTCGGTCATGGGGTCGGTGATGAACGCCGACTTCAGCTGGCGGTCGCTGTCGGCGTCCACCAGATTGACGATTACACGAAGTCCGCCGCCGATCCTCTGCACGCTGCCCGTGACGGCGAGGTCAACGCCGAACGCCTCCCTCGCCTCTGTGACACTGTCGATCTTGCGCTGTCGTATTTCGCTGGCGGGTACGACCCACAGCGATGCCCCGCGCCCGGGCTCCAGCTGCGTGAGCTTGCTCGCCAGCGTTTCGACGAGCCCGTCGCAAAACGCGGCCAGCGTTTCGTCCGTCCCCACGCTGGCGAAGCGGAGCACCGCGATATGGCGTCGACCGTCGTCACCCGGAATCCACCGCTCCCAGACGCCGCGGCCCGTGTAGAGAACCGCGGCGGCGGCGATCACGGCGACGGCGGCGACAATGGCGATCCGTATCCCGCGGCGTTTTGCGCCGTCGTCAATCCCGTTGTCGTCGTCTGCATCAATGCTTACCGACGACCACCGCTCGTGGACGGCGAGACGGTCGAGGGCCCTCGCCAGTTCCCGCGCCGACCGGTAGCGATTCGCGGGCTCTTTTTCGAGGCACCTGGCCACGATGCCCTCCAGTTCGGGGGGTACGTCCGGGCGCAATTCGCCGACGCGGCGGGGTGTTTCGTTGAGAATCGAGTACACCGTCGCCTGGTCGAAGTCGGCGCCGAAAGCCACATCGCCCGTCAACATTTCGAACATCACCATACCGAGAGACCACACATCGGCCCGCCCGTCGACGTCGTCGCCGTGCGTTTGCTCGGGGGATTTGTAGGCAATGGTTCCCAGAGTGGTGCCGGGCCGCGTGACGCGCGACGCTCCAGCCAGCTTGGCCAGGCCGAAATCGATGATCTTGACGCCGCCATCCCGGGTCACGATGATGTTGGCCGGCTTTATGTCGCGGTGGACCACGCCCGCTTTGTGGGCGGCGGCGAGTCCCTCCGCCGTCTTGACGGCGATCTTCACCGCGTCCTTCGCGGGCAGAGGTCCGCGGGCGATGATGTCCTTCAGCGGTTCGCCTTCGCAGAAACTCATGCAGATGAACATCCGGCCGTCGGGAGCGGTGTCAATCTCGTGAATACTGCAGATATTGGGGTGTTCGAGCGAGGACGCGGCGCGCGCCTCGTGCATGAATCGCCGGTTGGCGTGCGCATCCAGCGACAAGTCGGCGGGCAAAAACTTGAGCGCGACGGTGCGGCTGAGCCGGAGGTCCTCGGCCTTGAAGACCTCACCCATCCCCCCGGCGCCGATCTTGTCGAGAATCTTGTAGTGCGAAATGGTGCGACCGATCATCTGGCCCGCCATTCGGTGCGCTGGATTTGATAATCTTGGCTTTGATGCGATTTCCAGGTGCGTGCTGTCAGGTTAACATCGGCGCACTATCGTGTCAAAAAAAATGGACACGAGCGGCATATAATAAAGCAGTCCGGCCGGCCTCGCGGTCGACGAAGTCCAGTTTGACGGGCTCCGACCTGGAGAAGAATCGGAAAGCGGACTTCGCATACACAGCATCCAGCGGCCGGCCGGACGTCTATTTCATCTTCGGCTCGATCGGCTTCTCGCGGCGATCCATGCCGAAAACTCGCGCCGTTCCCTCACGGGCTTCCAGCATGTTCATGATTCGTTCTCCCTTTCGTCGCGCGGGGGCGACTCTCCCGTGTTACCCAGCATGTCGATGAATATCCGTATCGCTTCGTTGTCATTGATCCCGAGTTGCTTGACCATGCGGACCGTCGGCGCGAGGTTTTCGCGGAGCTGATCGATCTTGCGGTCTTTGATGGTACTCTGGTCGAGCGCGCGGACGACGAGGGGCCGCCCCGGGCGGCGTTCGACGACCTGGTCTCTTTCCAGGTAGCTGTACGCCTTGCTGATTGTCATCGGGTTGATCCCCAGTTCCGCCGACAGGCCACGGGTCGACGGCAGTTCGTCGCCCGGACGCAGAAGCCCGGTGGCGACATGGAACCTTATCTGGTCCATCAACTGGCGGTACACGGGTACGCCGCTCTGGGGGTCGACGACAATCAGCATCGGGTCAGCCTTTGTTGGAAACGGTGTCCTGCCAGTTTTCCACGAAGAGTTTGACGACGCATAGCGTCGTGGTCCGGATGGCGCGAATGAGGGCGGCGCCTTTTTTTGCACGCCCGAGCATGTTGGGAACCGCGCCGATCGGCAGTTCGTGCACGCGTCCGTTCGCTCCCTCGTCCCGGACGGCGGCATGCACCACGGTCCAGGTGCCGTTGAGCCGGATCCAGTCGGAGTCGATGACGACTCCGAGGCCAAGTTTCACGGACCGGGACGAAGCAGCCTGCTGATTGTCGGACCCACCCGCGGGAGCCCCTGCCGGAAGCACCAGCATCACGATGATGGTGCCGAAGATCAGGGCGTCGATAATATTTCTCATTGTTGTCCTCCCAGGTGAATCACACCTATAATACAGTTTCACCCACAACATAGACTGCATTAGTGTATCTGTCAAGTGATACACCTAAACTTTATTGAATATCCTTTTATTTCCTTTTAATACAATCAGTTATGAGGGGAGGGGTCTACCCGCGGATCAATCCAATGTAGGGGTTGTGAAGATACTGGCGGCTGAACTCGCCCATACCGGCGAAGTAGCCGTCCGCCAGGCGCGCCGGATCCCAGGCAAAGTCACCGAATT
>CBDVDJ010000302.1:0-4592 GCA_965372695.1 uncultured bacterium | reverse complement strand
CGATGTCGAACGTTTCCGACACGTCCATGCCGCCCGGCTGGATCTTCGCGCTGAGACTTTCACCGGGCGAATACGCCATGGCGATGAACGTGCGGCCATCCGCTTCGTCGATCTCGTAGACGGAGCAGATGTTGGGATGATCGAGCGCTGCGGCAGCCTGCGCCTCGTTGACGAAACGCTTCATCTCGGCCTCGTCGCCGAGGATCCCCGGCCGGAGGAATTTGAGCGCGACCGGACGCTTGAGTTTGGTGTCCTCGGCGCGATACACGTCGCCCATCCCGCCTTCGCCGAGCTTCTCCAGAATTCTGTAGTGGGAGATGACCTGACCGATCATAGTTACCTGGTTTGTGTCGATGCCGTTGAGTGTCTGTTGTTGCAACTAGTGAAATATAACAAAGAAACACTATTTCGTCAAAATCTTGAGATGGGAGTCTGTCATCCGTGCCCGGCTGAAACTGAACGAAAAGCTGGCATACAAAACGATACGGAGGACGTCGTGTTGCTGGTCCTGAGGCAGACAGGGATGGCGGCTCTGCCACTCCCCGGCGTTACACTCTTCACTGTTAGACTCGTCACTATTGATATCGTCTGTCGCTCCACGATCAGGCTCGCCGGCGCCGGCGCCAGCGAGCCTGACGAGTCCGGCGAGCTGACGGCAAGGCCCGTCACCGGGAACGGGCGGCGGGCCGAAACATCCGCAGCTTTTTTTTGTACGTCGACTTTTTTTCCTCCCGCTCTTGACATCCCCGTCGGACGGTGCTATTATTTCGATAATCATAGAAGTATCGTATTAATCACAGGAGAAACCTGGAATGACCGACACCGAAGAACTCGCCCGGATTTTCAAAGCGCTCTCAGACCCTAACCGGCTGAAAATACTCCTGTTATTGCGTGAGTGCTGTCCGCCGGGGTGCTGCGCGACCGACGCGGGCGACCAGAACACCGTCTCGCGCGTGGCCGACAAATTCGATCTCTCACTCTCCACCGTCTCCCATCACCTCAAGGAGCTCCGCCTGGCGGGGCTCATCGTGTGCGAGAAGCGGGGACAGACAGTTTATTGTGCTCCCGACGAAGCGGTATTGAAGACACTGGAGAAGTTTCTCGCTTCGTGATTTTTTTTGCGGGTTCATTTCGACGCCTATCGAACTACAAGGAGGCCTGACATGGCAAAGAACAACAGGACGGCCGGCTCAGGAGAGTCAGTCCCCATGGACAACGAAACACTCGTCCGAAAGGTGCGCGAGAAGTACGCTGAGATCGCGGCCAAATCGCCCACGTCCGGTTGCTGCGGTCCCTCGCCGGATAGTTTAGAGCGCGGGACGCTTCGCAGCCCCGCAGCCGAGTCGTCCTGCTGCTCTCCCGCGCCGGATAGTTCAGAGCGCGGGACGCTTCGCAGCCCCGCTGAGAAGACATCGGAACAACTCGGCTATTCCGCCGAAGACCTGGCCGCGCTCCCCGAGGGCGCCGACCTCGGACTTGGTTGCGGCGCGCCTCTCCGCCACCTCGACCTGAAGCCGGGCGAGACCATGCTCGACCTCGGATCCGGCGCCGGCGTCGACGTGTTCATCGCGGCCAGGCGGGTGGGTCCCGAAGGCCGGGCGATCGGCGTCGACATGACGCCCGAGATGCTGACCAGGGCCCGCGACAACGCGAAGAACGCCGGCATCGACAACGTCGAATTCCGCGAGGGGCGCCTCGAAGCACTCCCTGTCGACGACGGGACCGTCGACGCCGTCACGAGTAACTGCGTGATCAACCTGGTGCCCGACAAGTCGAAGGTCTTCGGAGAAGTGGCGCGCGTTCTCAAACCCGGCGGTCGTCTCGTTATCTCCGACATCGTGCTCGACGGTGAACTCCCGGACGCCGTCAAAAACGACCTGCTTTCCTATGTTGGTTGTGTCTCGGGCGCAGTGCGGCGCGAAGAGTACTTCGCCTCCGTCGAGGCCGCCGGACTGTCCGTCGAAGCGGTCCTCGACGACAAAGACGTCGTGACCCTGGGATTCGAAATCTCCCCCGGCCAGGTCGAGTCGTTCGCCGGGCGGGCGGGCGTCGACGTAAACGACCTCAGGGGCAAAGTCCGGTCGGTGACGTTCCGCGCCGTCAAGCGATAGCCCGCCGGCCCCGCGGTCGAGTCCGTTCACGATAGCTCCCGGCACGAAAAAGCCCCGCAGCCAAAGGCTGCGGGGCTGTGAAACGTCCCGCGCTATAATAAACCCGCGCGGGGCTGTGAAACGTCCCGCGCTATAAAAAGTCCGGCGCGGGAAGTGATCTCTACGGATACACCTTGGTGGCGGATCCCGACGGGCCGACCGTGATGACCACCCGGCGGTTCATCCTGCGGCCTTCCGGTGTGTCGTTGCTCGCGATTGGCCGGTACTCACCGTAGCCGATGGCACCCACCCTGGCGGGGTCGACGTTGTATTGCTTCAACACGTATCGGAGCACCGAGTTGGCTCGCGCCGACGACAGTTCCCAGTTGGAACGCCACCGGATCTGAAACTGCTCCGCGATGGGAACGTCGTCCGTGTGGCCCTCGATCAGAACGCTGCGATCGGGATAGTTCTCCAGCACGCCCCAGATCTTGTTGAGGATCTCCTTGCCGCCGGAGGTCACCCCCGAAGCGCCCGAAGCGAAGACAACTTCGCCATCGATCGTGATCTGCGTCAGACCTTCCTTCTCCCGCATCCACACCTGCTCCTTGGTCCGATTGTCGGACAGGGCATTGTCCAGATCGGACTGGAGTTTTGCGGTTTTGGCTTTCTCGTCGGAGAGCTGGCCTTCGAGCTGGTCCAGTTCATCCTGAAGCGCGGAAATCTGTGCGTCTTTCTGTTCGACGACCTTCTTGTTGGAGCATCCGGCGAACATCAGACCCGTCAGGGCCAGGAACGCCAGAGCGATGGTAAATTTCCTGAACATGGGAACGACTCCTTTCGACTGGTTCCCGGGCGTCGCTTTGGGGCCATACCACCCCACACGATGCAGACAGGAATACAGGATTACCTGCGGCCTGTCAACCCGTCGCGACTCTATTTCGTTATCGGGGCCATAAACGCTACTGTCAGGCTGAAGGTGTGATTATAAGTGTTCTGATCGCTGGAGATCGACGTGACGTCGAATTCATACCGGCCATCGATGACGATCGTCTGCCTGGCCAGGTAGAATTCGAGCGCGGCGCCGACGACGCCGGTCACGGCCCAGCGGTTGATGTCGCCGTTGATCGGGATCTTCTGGTCGATGCTCTGCACACGGTTGCTCCCGTCGGGCATCGCCACCGTGGCCTCGCCCGTCAGCTGCGCCTCCGCGCGCGTGTTGTAACCGACAGACGGTCCGACCTCGGCGATGAAACCGATCTTTCCCGCGTCGTCTTTGGGAAAGCGGAAGACTGCCAGCAGGGGAAATTCGACGTAGTCCATCCGCAACGTGAGATCGCCTTCCACAATGCCGTCGTAAGTCAGGTTGTCGTTTACTTCCAGAAAGAAATTACCGCTGACCGGGCCCTGCCCGCCCTTCTGAATGTAGAGCAGCTCGAGCTGGACGGCGAACCACGTATCGAAATCCCGGCGGAAGAAACCGCCGCCGACAAATCCCGGCAGTTTGTCGCCCACATTGCCCGTCAGGTAATACCCCGCAACCGGGTTATAAACCGCCTTCGCCACCGAGTCGCCCTTGAACTGCGATGAAGCGAACCCCGCCTTGAGTCCGCCGTGCCATTTGTGCTGAGCCGGCGCCTGCCCCGCCGCCAGGGCGATGATTACGGCGGCGACCGCCAGGATGCTGATCTTGCGAATCATCTTGAATCCTCCTGAATTTCGATAGAGTCTATACGGACCGCCCCGGACTGTCAACCCCATGGAATTGACAAACCCCGTGTTATCAACACGTTTCCCATGATAAAGCGCTGCGAAACGTCCCGCGCTATAATAAACCCGCACGGGGCTGCGAAGCGTCCCGCGCTTTAAATATGACCTGCGTGGGGCTGCGTGGCGTCCCCGGCAGGTCATATCGTGGCGCGGGACCAGAATGCGTGCTAATATCACCGCCATGCCGGACCATCGAGATTTCGACGCCCCCGTCCGCCGGGCCCACACTGTGATTCTCCTCGCGGCCGTCGCCCTGCTCGCCGTCGTCTGCTTCTTTCCGCTGCTGCGCTACTTCTTTTCGCAGGACGACTTCCAGCTGATGTACCGGGCCGTCCACGAACCGGGCGATATGCTCTCGGCCAGCTTCGGCGCCCGCCCCCACCACTTCCGGCCCCTGACCAAGATATTCTATTTCGCGGGCACGTACCGGGTGTTCGGGTTGAGCCCGCTCCCGTGGCACATCGTCTCCCTCCTGCTCCACATCGGAAACGCGTTTCTCGTCTTCGGACTGCTGCGGAAATTGCGGCTGTCCGCCACTCCCGCGGCTGTCGCGGCGGGTTTTTTCGCGCTCAACGTCGCCTTCCTCCACGTGGTCGGGTGGATCACGTGCATCCAGCAGCTCGCCGCTGTGTTGTTCATGCTTTCTTCCATATATCTGGCGGTCGGCGCGCTGGAGGGCGGACGGGGCGCCCGTGGCCGGCAGGCCACGTCTTTTGTGTGCTATCTGCTTGC
>CBDVDJ010000301.1:0-4640 GCA_965372695.1 uncultured bacterium | reverse complement strand
ACCGGCGGCGCCTCCCATTTCTGGACGGCGTCGGACGGCGGATTCCTCGAGGTCAACACGATGCGGCGTATCGACGCGAGAGACCTGCGCAACGTTACCGTTGCGCCGCGGATGATCATCGTGACGCCGCCGACTTCTTCTTTCCGGGATGCCGCCTCCCGTCTGGCCGCGTTTCGGCGCAACAACCTTGCCCGGTTCGGCACCGGCGCCGTCGAGGTTGTAACCACCGAGGAAATCTACGACAACTTTTCCGGCGGCCAGATCGATCCGTTTGCCATTCGCAACTACATCAAGTTTCTGTACGAACTGGATGGCGGAGGCGTCCCGACGCTCGCCTACGTCCTGCTGTTTGGCGACGCGTCGATGGACTTCAAGAATCATGCGAGCTCCACGATCGACCGGGTGCCGACTTTTCTCCACGATCTCCCCTCGAGATTCCAGGAGACATTCGCGACCGACGAGTGGTACGCGCACATGGACACCGCCGACCAGACCCCCGGATACGGGGTAGGGGACCTTGGAATCGGCCGGCTACCGGCAGGGTCGTCGAGCGAAGCCAGCGCGATCGTCGACAAGGTTATCGGCTACGAGACCGAGGCGCCATGGGGGTACTGGCGCAACCAGATACTCCTGGTCGCGGACGACGAGGGATCCGCCAACAAGAACTGCGAGCCGTGGTTCACCAACCAGTCGGAGTTCATCTCCCTGCAGCAGGTGCCACAGTACACCGACGTGCAGAAGATCTACCTCACCGACTACCCGTCGCTCGCCGGGCCCAAGCCGGGCAGCCGCCGCGACCTGCTCCTCCAGTGGAATGCCGGTTCGGTCATCATTCACTACGTCGGTCACGGCAGTTCGGTCCAGTTGGCCGACGAAATCGTGTTTGTGGACGACGACGTTCCCAAATTGAACAACGGCTACAAACTCCCCATATTTATGGCGCTCAGTTGTACGGTGGGGGACTTTGCCAATGCTTCGAAGAAGAGCCTTTCGGAAGAGCTGGTGTTGCGCGAAGGCGGAGGGGCCATCGGTACGGTGACGGCGTCGGCTTTGTCGGGGGTCTTCACCAACGAGTACATGTCGTACGCGCTGTTCAAGAACCTTCTGCCGAAGAAACCGGGTGACCCGGTTGCGCTGGGTTTCGACGTGATGCGCGCCAAGATGGACGCCTTGACGTGGCGCTGCACCCCGGACACGGAACCGTGCGGCAACGTGAACCAGGAATTGAATGACTGGAAGTATAACCTGCTTTCCGACCCGTCGCTCAGGATCAAGGTGCCGAAGCGCGAGATCGTTCTCATGCCGTCGGGGCCCGACACGCTGGTGGCGGGTGTGCGCAAGACCCTTCACGGGCGTGTATTAAAAAACGGCGCCGTCGACACGAGCTTCGATGGAATCGTCACCGTGCGGATGCACGAACCGGATGTTCGCAAGACGAGCCTGCGCTGCGCTCTGGTCTACCGGCTGCGTGGAGGCACGATATTCCGGGGGACCGCCGACGTCGTCGACGGCGAGTTCTCGGTCGAGTTCCGGGTGCCTCGCTACGCGAAGCCCGGCAACCGGGCGTTTTTTACCGCCTACGCCGATGACAATTCGGGGATCGACGCGGGGGGCTCGTACGACTCGACGTATACCCTGGCGCTCCCGACGCTGGCGGATTCGCTCGCGCTCATCCCCCTCGACGGTCCGCCGCGGGTCCAGTTTGGATTCAAGAGCGGCCTCAAGGTCGTCAAGCCGGGAGAGAGCCTGCAGGCCATCATTCACGACCGTGACGGCGTGAACATTCTCAATACCACCACCGACGGCCGGCAAGCGCTCCTGATCGACAATTCGCCGGTGCCGTTCGACGTAACGAAATTCTTCGAATTCGACCACGGCGGTACCGATACCTCCGGCGTCCTGACGTATCCGCTCCCGGAACTCCCCGTCGGTAACCACCGGGCCATCCTGAGGGTATCGGACAGCTTTGCGCAGACCACCCTGGATACGCTCGAATTCTCCGTGACCGATCCGATGGACTACTTCGCCGAAGTCGTCCTGAACTACCCCAATCCCTTCGCCACGACCACCCAGTTCCTCGTCCGGCTCTCCGACAGGGCATCCATACGTCTGGACATATTTACCGTGTCGGGCAAGCGGATCCGGCGGCTCGAGGAGGAACGAAGCGGCGGGGAAGAGTGGATTTACTGGGACGGCAGGGACTTCGCCGGCGACGAAATCGCCAACGGCACCTATCTTTACGTGGCAACGGTCGATTTTGCCGATGTGGACCGGGCGCCGCTGGTGCTAAGGGGAAAAATTGCCAAAATACAGTAATTTATTTGACCTAAACCGTTTACCGCTTGACCCGGGGGGGAGCAAGCGTTACTATTTTATCAGTATAGGAGGAGTACTATATGCGTAAGCGACTTTCTGCCGCCCTCGTATCCGTATTTCTGCTGTTGCCGGCATCACAGGCATTTGCAGTGGCGGAAGCGGGCGTCCCCTCTCTCATTATCCCCCCTGGTGCCCGTCCCAATGGGATGGGTGAAGCATTTGTAGCCATTGCCGACGACGCGACCGCGTCGTGGTGGAACCCGGCCGGGCTGGCGTTTCTGCCCGGGCGCAATATTGCCCTCATGCACAGCCAGCTGGTTCCGGACCTGGCTTCGGACGTTTATTACGAATTCATCGGTTATTCGAACGAGATCCGTAACGTGGGTACGTTGAGTTTTTCTCTCATCTACCTGACCTACGGAACCCGTGTGGCGACGAACGTCGCGGGTGAAGTCCAGGGAGAGTTCAAGAGCTGGGAGGCGTCCGGGCTGGTGTCTTTTGCCATGCCGATCGGGAAAAACCTCGGCCTGGGGCTTTCCATGAAGTTCATCCACGCCGACTACGCGCCGGATGATTTCACGCTGGAACGCCTCGACGGCACGGGTTCTTCGTTTGCCGTTGACGCCGGTGTGTTGTGGAAGCTTCCACACCAGAAGCTCAACTTCGGCCTTGCCCTGACCAACGTCGGCCCTGATATAGCGTTCATCGACCAGGAACAGAGCGACCCCCTGCCGATCACACTTCGTGGCGGCGTCGCGTTTTTTCCCATCCAGGACGAGATCAGCGATCTGCTGATCACCCTGGACATAGAGCAGAGCCTCGTCTGGTTGATCGACGACAGTTCGAACCAGCGGCGCAGCGAGATCTATCACATCGGCACCGAGTACACATACGTCGATCTGCTGGCGGGACGAATTGGCTATGTATATGACGAGGACGGGGACTTCAAGGCCCCGACCTACGGTCTTGGCTTTATTTACAAGAAGAAGCTATCGCTCGATTACGCTAACGTACCTCAGGCACAGACGCTCGACCGCGTACATCGCTGGTCGCTTTATTTTATGTTCTGAGCTTGCGGCCCCCCTGGAATAAATTTGCAGAATGGCCACTCGGTCCCACGTGTATCCCGTCCGTTCCGGTTCCCCCGACCGGCCTTCGCCCGGGATTTCACCCAAGGAGCGGTTCGTCTGTGCGTAGTTCAAGCGTGATCGTCGGCTTCTTTCTTGCCGTATCACTGGCGGGCGGTGTCAGCGCCCAGCAGGATGGTGCGCCCGCTACCCACTCCTGTTCGCCTCCTTCTACCTCCCGCGACCTGATTCCCGGCGCACTCGAGGTGTATTCTTCGAGCGAGGCGCTGACCTCCGGGTCGTTCAGCGACGTGACTGCCGTGGTCGCCACGGGCCGGCCCCAGGCGCTCGCGCGGCCGTCGGCTCTGGCCTGGGGAGGGACGCAAACCGACGAAGGCGGAGATGGCGACGGTGGCGGCGGGAAGTACCTGCCCGTGCTGTTTTCGGCGCTCATGCCGGGAATGGGAGAACTCTACCTCGGATACAAGTGGCGTGGGGCGGGGCTCATGGCCCTCGAGATCGCCGCGTGGACGGGATATTTCTACTACCGCAACCAGGGGCTCGATTCGCGCGAGGCTTACGAGAGTTTTGCTGACGAGTTCTGGTCACAGAGCAAGTGGATCGAACACCACCCCGACGTATATATCGATCCTACTATTACGACTCCCGCCCAGATGGACTCGATCGGACAGGCGAAATCGGGCAGCTTCGAATGGCCCGGTTACATGATCTGGGTGTCGAAAGAGGATGACAAGCAGCACTACTACGAGAACATCGGCAAGTACGACTGGTTCATTTCGGGGTGGTCCGACTTCGACCCCGACGTCTATCCGTTTTTGACGGACACCGCCCTGCGGGATGAGTATCGGGAGATGCGCAAGCAGAGCAACGACGAGCTCGAGACGGCGGATAAGTTCATCTACATCAGTCTGGCAACGCGGGTTTTTTCCATCGTGGAAACGTTGTTTCTCGTCCGTTTGTCCGGCGGCGACGACGGCGCCGATTCCGGCGACACGGCGGGGATCACCAAGAATCAACTGCGCATCCGCACCCGCCCGCGAGGGTGGGACGGCGGCGAAATAGCCCTGGAGTATTCGTTCAAATGATCGGCGCATCGAGGCGATATGTGTCGACGGCGCTCGTGGTGGCGCTTCTGACGGGTTCGTCGGTGGCGGCGGCCGCCGGCGGTGTGGATTCCGGGCCGGATTTCAGTCTTCGCCACATCCCCGAGGCGCTTCCGGTGACGGTGGCGTCGGG
>CBDVDJ010000300.1:0-4643 GCA_965372695.1 uncultured bacterium | reverse complement strand
ATTCGATGAACATCATGACCTCCGGATTTGAAATAGGTACCGACCTGCCTGGGGCCTTGGATTTGTCCCCAGAGACACATTAAAATTCAGAAAGTCGGCGAGAAACTTTTCACAGATCAAGAAATCCTTTTAATACGTTTGTACAAACCGGCTCTCGACCATCGTGGGGGCGCAAATCCCCGGATGACGGACTTACTGCAAAAGCACCATCTTGCGCGTATCCGCAAATCCCGGCCCCGTCATACGGTAAAAATATACTCCCGAAGCCACGTCTCGGCCGCGATTGTCTCTCCCGTTCCATGTAATCGTCTTCTGGCCGGCCGTTTGCGGTCCATCCAGTAGCGTCCGAATGAGTGCGCCGCTTACGTTATATATTTGCAACGTCACCACTCCACCGCCCGCGGGCACATCGTAACGAATCGCTGTCGTTGGATTGAACGGGTTGGGCACGTTCGGATAAAGTCCATATGTCTGCGGTATCACCGGTTCGGCAACCGCCGTCACCGTTTCGGCACCGGCCGGGTCACTTTCGTTTTCCACAAAATCGAGTGCCGTTACTTTGTAATAAACGGGCCATCCATCGTATTCGGGATCGGCCCAGTTTGTTTCGGTCGCCGAGTGTACAAGCTCAGAAGGTGACGGAACAAAGTTGGGATCACTCGAGCGGTAAATATTGAAATATTGGAAGTCATCATCAGGGCACGGATCCCACGAGAGCTGGTTGCCGCTGCCGGTGTTGTAAACCACGGCGAAGCTCGTTGGCACCGCCGGCGCGATGTTGTCGAGCGAATAGCCGCTGTCGGGTTCGCCGACGTACCAGACAGACGGTGTCGTTGTGTGGGCCGTCATCACAAATACGGTGTGATTCGCTCCCGACGTGGCGGAGTCCGCCGCTGTCGGTATGTTGGCAATGTAGGTGTCTTGCTGAATCGCAGGCACAGTAGCCACCCACGTCCATGTCCCTGGCGGGAAAGTAGAGGCTGCGGCGCCCAGCCGGGACTGTACGTACGTCTTGCCCTGGTATGTGATAGACGGGATGCCGCTCAAATACGGCGTATCGCCGCCAACGCTTTTTTCGGTCGGCATTGACGAGACCGAGCCCACTGTGGCGATGAGCGCAGGACTGTCCACACGTTGCCAGATACCGTAATGTAAGATGGGTGCTGGGACTTCGTCCGGAAAATCCAGGGCGGACCGTTTAAAATAAGCTCTCACCCAACCGCCCTGGTCATCGGGCACATCAACAATCGAATCAATCACGGCAGCCGCAACCAGCCACTCGATCTGAAGATCTGTCACTTCCGGATTGTCACCCGGAGTCACCCACGAGAGTGTTGAACGCCATAAGAGATCGACTCCCGGAACGTTAATTTTGTACCAGCTCGCATCGGGCAAAATCGCCTGCCAGCTCGTGCCGCCATCGGCGCTGAGTTCCCAGTTGAGACTGTCCGTTTGCGCGGTCGTCAGACGGGTCCGAAGAATCGTGTCATTCGACGCAGCTACCGGCAATGACTGGCCGATGTTGTCGTCCCAATATACCTCACTCTGGAAGACCCTGATCACTTCGAGCCCGAAGTCGTAGTTTGCCACAAAGGCGTAGTCGCCCGAGACCGTGACACCCCTCGCTCTGGCTAAGCCAGGTGTGTCGTAGCCGCCAAGGCGTGTGGGGTTGGTGGGGTCTGAGATATCGATCACCCACAGCCCGAAGTAGTCATCCGCTACAAAGGCGTAATCACCCGAGACCGTGACGGCATAGGCCTCGCCTGGCGTGTCGTCGGTTCCAATGCGTATAGGGTTTGTTGGGTCTGAGATATCGAACACCTGGAGTCCGTAGTTGTAATCCGCCACAAAGGCGTGGTCGCCCGCGACCGTGACGCCGAACGCACGGCCCGGCGTGCTGCAGGCGCCAAGTAACGTGGGGTTGGCGGGATCTGAGATATCGATCACCTGGAGCCCGTAGTCGTCACCCGCCACAAAGACGTAATCACCCGAGACCGTGACGCCCCGTGCCTTGCCCAGTGTGTCGTAGGTACCGACAGAATCGGGGTTTTCAGGATCGCTGATGTCGATCACATGAACCCCGTCGTAGCCATCTGCCACAAAGGCGTGGTTGCCTGAGACCGTGACGCCGTAAGCCTCGCCCGGCGTGTCGTAGTTTCCAAGTCGGGTGGGCGGGGTGGGATCTGAGATATCGATTATGTGGAGCCCGGATAAGTAATCCGCCACAAAAGCGTGGTCGCCCGAGACCGTGACGTCGTAGGCCTGGCCCCACGTGTTCCAGTTTCCAAGGAGGGTGGGGTTGGCGGGATCCGAGATATCGATCACCTGGAGCCCGGAGAAGTAATCCGCCACAAAAGCGTAGTCACCCGAGGTCGTGACGTTCCAGGCAAGATCCGGCGTGTCGCAGGTTCCAAGAAGCGTGGGATTAGTGCGGTCTGCGATATCGACCGCATGAAACCCGAACAGTGCATCCGCCACAAAAGCGAGGTCGCCGGAGACCGCGACACCATAGGCATGACCCGGCGTGCTGCAGGTTCCCAGGGGTACAGGATTTGCCGGATCAGAGATATCGATCACATAGAGTTCGGAGGCATTGTCCGTCACAATGGCGTGATCGCCCGAGACCGCGACGTCCAGGGCAACGTCTGTCGTAGTGTACGCTCCAAGGAACGTGGGACTTGCGGGGTCCGAGATATCGATCACCTGGAGCCCGGAGGTTCCGTCCGCCACCAAGGCGTAGTCGCCCGAGACCGTGACGGCATAGGCCACGCCCGGTGTGTCATAGGTTCCAAGGTGTGTGGGGTTCGCAGGGTCTGAGATATCGATTACAATGAGCCCGGATTCGCTATCCGCCACAAAGGCGTAGTCACCCGAGACCGTGACCTCCAGGGCCAGATCTGGCGTGCCATAGGTCCCAAGGATTGCGGGGCTGGTGGGGTCTGAGATATCGATCACCTGGAGCCCGGAGGTTCCGTCCGCCACAAAGGCGTAGTCGCCCGAGACCGCGAGACCCAGGGCATTGCCGGGCGTGTCGCAGGTTCCAAGGAACGTGGGAGCGGTGGGGTTTGAGATATCGATCACCTGGAGCCCCAGGGTGCCATCCGCCACAAAGGCGTAATCGCCCGAGACCGTAACGCCATGGGCAAAGCTGGGTGTGTCGTAGGTCCCAAGAAGAGCGGGGCTTGCGGGGTCTGAGATATCGATCACCTGGAGCCCGGAAGCGCCATCCGCCACAAAGGCGTGATCGCCCGAAACTGCGACACCCTTGGCTAAACCCGGCGTGTCGTAGGTGCCAAGAAGAGTAGGGGCAAACGGAAAGAGTCTGAGCTCTCCGGCGACGGTGTCCCAGTCGGCGGTCGTATTGAGACTGTCCCGGTACTGTGCGGTCGTGAAATCTTCGACGTAACGCTGAACACCGGCCTGTGTCGGACCGGTGAACAATAAAATCAGCATCGAAAGTACAACGAGCTCTATAGCAGGCGCTTTGTTTCTCATCGTCCAGCCTTTCTGGTTATGTAAGCGAATCAGACCCATGAGGTTTGGTTGTGCTCCACGTTGAGAGACCTGCTCCGGCCAATCTCAAATATCCTGCTCGCCTCTAAGGCAGCAGCTCTACAATTTCGTATTCCTGGCCCACCTCCAGTGGATAGACTTGTCCCTGATAGCGCCCCATTGACTGAAAGACACCGCGAACCGCGAAAAGTCGGCGAAAAACTTGTTACAGATCAAGTAATCTTTTAAGTGAGTATGATCGATGGAGTAAGAGACTGCTGCGGCGAAAGAAACCACCCGAAGTGGATGCACTAGCTGCTCCCCCATTGCCAGTAAGACGTGAGATGGCGGAATATTTTTTTCTAGCAAATGAAAGCAGAGTATAACATTAAATACTCCTAAATATCAACAAAGGCAGCATGTTTTGAGTTTATTGGACATATGGATGGGTGAACGACGTAACTGTTTATCCCACATACAAAAAGCCGTCCAACGTTGTCGTCGAACGGCCTTCTGTATGTTTCTGTCGGACCCACCATAACTCGAACCAGGGACAGGAGACTGAGCGGTCAGTCCTTGAATAGATCCACCGTCAAGCTGGTCACGTAGAGGCGGCGGAGCGTTGGAGACTCTTGCGTTATCGGATCAGAACGATCGGGCGAGTGTGCACCAGCCCGGCGGCGCGCAGTCGAAAGTAGTAGACGCCCGACGGAACCAGGCGGCCGGTTTCGTCGCGACCGTCCCATTCGAACTCGTGGTGCCCCGGGGTGCGCGGACCGTGGGCCACGCGGCGAACCCGCCGCCCCCTCACGTCATAGACGTCGAGTTCGACCGACTCCGCGAATCGCAGGTCAAACGCGAATCGCGTGCGATCCGTGAACGGGTTGGGGTATGCTTCGGGGCTGATAACAACGGGAGGCACGGACTCGCCGACGCCGGTGGCCCTGCCGGGCATGGTGAAGGAGTGCCAGGCGGCCGGCGCCGGACGGGGGTGTCCCTCCTCCCGGCCGCTGAGGTCGGACGCCAGAACGTAGTAGTCGATCGTCGCCTCCGACGGCGGCGACGGAATCGTCGCTTCGTATTCGTAGCCACCCACGGGAACCATTGGCGCGGGCGTCCAGGCGCCGTCGTCGACGCGGTATCGAATCTCA
>CBDVDJ010000299.1:0-4648 GCA_965372695.1 uncultured bacterium | reverse complement strand
CGCGTGACGTCGGGATCGTCGATGCTGGGTTCACTGCTCTCCGCCGCGGCTCCCGGTACCGGCGCGCCCCGGTCCGAACTGTCGGCCTATCTCGAACTGGCCGCAAAGAACCCCGGTCTTGCATCCCCGGCGATCCTCGCACAGGTCGACTACTACCGGGCCGAGGAGTCTTATCCCACTTACAAGACGATGAAACTGACGCAGCCGCTGCCGCGCGCGATCGAATTCAAAAAGGCAAAGATGGAAGAACTGCTCATTTTATACGGCAAATCCGCCGGCCACGGGGTGCCGGAGTACGCGCGCGCCTCGGCGTACCGCATTGGCCGGGTGCTCATCGATTTTGGAGACGCTCTCATCGAGAGCGAACGCCCGGGCGGTCTCGGAGAGGACGACATGCTCGCGTACGACGAAGTCCTCGAGGAGCAGAGCTGGCAATTCTACGACCGCGGCGAGAACGCGTGGTCGGAGCTCCTGCAACAGACAAAGGAAACGTCCACAGACCCGGGGGGATGGATCTCCCGCACGCGCGACGCCCTGTGGCCGCGTCTCGCGTGGCGATTCCTCTACCGGCCCGAGGTCGAATACCCGCTGGTGGCGGCCACCCCACCCGAGCGGCCGGAAGGGGCTAATTAAAATAATCACAAGGAGATACAGGAACAGGGCTTGCGTAGTCCGTAGCGGCAAACGCAGCAGAAATCACCCGGAATAGTCAACCCCGACGAGAAACGTCGAACGATACCGTGAGGTACCCGATGAGGGACATTGCAAAACAGAATTCTACGGGGGCGCCGTCCGCCGTATGGCGGCTCGCGCTGTGCGCGCTGGGTGTCGCGTGGATCGCCACCGCGGCGGGTTGCAGCTGGGTGGGACTGTCGTCCGGCCCGGATCCCTCCCCTGCCGGGGATCCCGGGCGGTTCTCCGATGCCCTCGCCAACGTGAAAACGGCGATGGGCGCCGCGCCGGAACAACCCTACTGGCCTTACCGGGCGGGCGAGCTGTACGCGTCGGCCGATTCGACGGCGCAGGCCGTCACGTATCTCCGGGCGGCGTTGTTTCTCGATCCCGATTACGCCCCGGCCGCCGCGCTGCTCTCGAAAATCTACTACAACTCGGGCGCGCACGAACCGGCAGTGGCGCTCCTCGAGGACTTTCTCGCGCATAACCCCGAAGGCCCCGACGCGCTGCGCGCCGCGCTGGCGCTGCATCTCGAGGCGCTCGGCGAGGTGGAACGCGCCGAATCGGTACTCGACGGCTGCCGGGGCGACACGAAGGAGGTTCGCGAGGCGCGGACCGTCGTCACCCTGAGGGGCGACGATCTCGAAGCGGCGCTGATATCGGCAAAGCGGGCACTCGACGAAAACCCGAAGAGTGCCGCCAACCACAACAACTACGGCATCGCGCTGTTGTACGCCGGCCGTCCCGTCGAGGCGAGAACATCGTTCATGAAGGCGCTTGAAATGAACGACGAGCTTCCCGGAGCGCTCTACAACATGGCCATCGTCGAGGGTTTCTATTTCTTCGACGAAGAAAAAGGCCGGCAGTGGTACAAGCGTTACCGGAAGCATTCGAGCGAAGACCCCGACGATCTGGAAACGTTGTTCGGTACCGACGTGACCAGGCTGTCGGAATCCGGAGACGAAAAATGAAAACAAGTTACCTGATTATGAGCCTGTTATCGGCCGGCCTCATCGCCGTTGCCTTCTCTAGCGCCGTCGCCGCCCCGCCGCAGGGACAGACGGAGGCGGTGCGCACTCTCGACGCAATCAACATCGAGGGCGAAATCGCCGTACCCCAGGTCCTGTTCATTACATCCCGCGACTACCGCCGTTATCGCGACGGGCTGGGGTCGAACTACCGCATGACGGCACTGGAGGTGGCGCGCCCCGACGGCCTGCCCACCCGCGTGCGCGTCGTCGCCACAAAAAGACAGCACAAGGAGGAAGAACAATGAACCAGCTATCCACCTTCGCCGGATTTTTCCAGAACGGCGGACCGTTCATGTACGTGATCCTGATTACCGGCGTGACCATCATCGCGGTCGCCGCCGAGAGATTCTGGGTCATCGGCCGGGCCGCCGGCATCAACACCGGCAAGCTGTCGCGTGACATCCAGCGCCACGTGCAGAAGGGCGACGTCACCGGCGCCGCCGATCTCTGCCACAAGGTCAAGGGCCCCGTCGCGACCGTCGCCCAGGCGATCCTCAATCGCAACGACAACGACGAGGAAAAGCTTCAGAACGCCGCCGACGGCGCCGCGACTATCGTACTTCCTCCACTGTCCCGCCGGCTGCCCTATCTCAGCATGCTTGCCAACTCGGCCACGCTGCTCGGGCTTCTCGGCACCATCTTCGGTCTGACCACGGCGTTTTCGGCCGTGGGCGCCGCCGACCCGTCTCAGCGCTCGGCGTTTCTCGCCGCCGGCATCTCGCAGGCGCTCAACACGACGGCATTCGGCCTGATCGTCGCCGTACCGACGCTTCTGCTCCACGGCTTTCTCGTAAGCAAGGTCGAGGCGATTGTCGAAGCCGTCGACGAAACGAGCGTCCGGCTTGTCCAGGCTCTCAGCGGCCGGCAGCCGGCCAGACACAAGGAAGCTTCCGGCAAAGACGCCAGGAGCAAGATGTCATCCCTGCTCGAACAGCAGGCCTGACCCGGCACGGGAGGAACGAGATGCGAGCAAACACTCGCCGGAGTTACCGGAACATCATAGAGAACGACCTGGAGATCATGCCGCTGATGAACCTGTTCGTCGCGCTGATCCCCATGCTGCTGATTTCGGCTGTCTTTCTCAACGTGACAGTAATCGACATGAAGGCGCCGCCGGACGCGTCCGACGCCGCCCGTAACGAAGGCGAAAAAGAAAACCTCGCCCTCGCCGTCACGATCAAGGACGGGCACTTCGTGGTAGAGGGCAGCCGGATCGCGAAACACGTGATCGCACGCACCGACGAGAATGCCGACCTGCGGCTGGCCGGCGTCCTCAGCGACGTCGCCGCGCGATTCCCGGACAACGAGAACATCATGATCATTTCGCAACCCCATACGCTGTACACCGACATCATCACGGTGATGGACATTTCCCGCGAGTCGGGCCTGCCGTCGGTGTCCCTGCTCGGCGCGGAATGACGGAAACACCAGGCGGAGGAAACCTATGATTGGCAGGAGAAACCGGCGCATCAAGATCCGCAGCGTACACACGCCGCTGCGCCTGACGTCGATGATGGACATCCTCACGGTACTGTTGCTGTTCCTGCTGAAGAGCTTCGTGGTCGAGGGCGAGGTCATCACACCGATTCCAGGCGTGGAGCTTCCCGAGTCGTCCAGCGAATCCAGCCCGCAGGCGTCGGTGGTGATCGCCATCTTCGACGACACCGTCATGATGGACGGCAGGGTCGTGGCGTCCGTGTCGGAAACAATAGCGTCGGGGGAGATGTTCATCGAGACCCTCGCCGCGCGGCTCGACGAGGCGCGCGAACGGGCGACGGAAATTGCCCGCCTCCGCGGGGACGACGAGGAGTTCGCCGGCAAAGTGGCGATCCAGGGGGATCGCGAGATCGACTTTGCCATCCTGCAGCGCGTCATGTACACGTGCAGCGTGAGCGGGTACGAAAACATTGCTCTGGCCGTGATAGGAACGTCCTGATATGGCGGCGATCAATACTATAACTCTCGAGCAGTACCGGCAGCCGGTATGGGGCCGTATGGACCGGGCGCTCCGCAACTGCTTCACCGGATCGGCGATCCTCGGCCTGGCCGTGTTGATCATGGTATTTGTGGTACCAATTCCGGTCCCCGAACCGGTGAGCGTCGAGGACGTACCCGATCGCATCGCCCGTTTGATTCTCAAAAAACCGGCGCCCGCCGCGCCGGCGATCGAGCTGGCCCGGCCCGTCCCCATAGTGAAAGCCCCGAAGGTCGATGCACCGCCACAAAAAGCCAAACCCAAACCGCCGCCGCGAAAACGCCTCGACAAACCGAAGGTCGCCTGGGACAGGGGCGTACGGGGACGGCAGAAGGCAAGGCAGGAGGTCACCGAGAACCTCGCCCAGGTCACCGGCTCGCTCGACAAGGTTCTCGACAACCTCTCACAGGCGTTGCCCGCATCGGAGAATTCCGGCGCCGGTGACAATAAGAACCCGTCGAAGCGCCGCCGGCGATCGGTGCGCTCCGGCCGTTCGAGCCAGCAGATCTCTTCCGTCGGCGGCGTAGCCCCCACGGCGGCCCCCGATGTTTCGCGCTCGGCCATCGAGAGCGACGGCATCAGCATCGCCGCCATCACCGACCTCACGCTACAGGAGAGCAGCGGGGGTTCGCCCGCGGGGGGCGGAGGGCCAGGGGGAAGTGGCAGTGGTGTTGGCGGCGGCGAATACAGGAGCAACGAATCGTTGTTGAACGTAGTCCGCCGCTACGCACCCGGAATCCAGTTCTGCTACGACAATGAATTGAAAAAGAATCCCGGTCTGCGGGGCAAACTCGTCGTCAGCCTCACCGTGCTGGCCGGCGGCCGCGTGAGCGACGTCCTCGTCGTCGAAGACAGCCTCGGTTCGCGCTCCGTCACCGACTGCGTACTGGGTCAGATACGCGGTTGGCAGTTCCCCGCCATCCCCGAGGGTACCACCACATTCAAGACACCTTTCGTGTTCACACCG
>CBDVDJ010000298.1:0-4656 GCA_965372695.1 uncultured bacterium | reverse complement strand
TTGCATGCCTAATCCACGCCGCCAGCGTTCGTTCTGAGCCAGGATCAAACTCTCCATTGTAGAGTTTTACCTGAAAACGCGACAAACTTACGTACAAATACCACCCCTTTCACCCGGCAGAACCGAGTAAAAACAAGGTGGCCGCTAGTACGTTATCCATCGGTTCGTTTTCTGCTATTTGAGTACATAACTGCCACACCTACCGCCTACCCCGAAAGGTGGGCGTAAGAATGCGACAGCCTCGAATCACAAAAATCAACCGAAGCTCACACACACTATTCAATTTTCAAAGAACATACGGAAGGGGGGACACTACACCCACCCCCTCCAAAATTCGAAGTGGACCCTCAATGTATCTCTTATCCGAAATACTGTCAAGGCCCAATAATACAAAATTTGATATAATCTTCACATTTTTTCCTGAGAACCCGAAAAAATGTACTCGACTTTATATCATGCAGTTATGAGAGCAGGATCGCCTCCCGCCGGCCGGTTTCTCGTCGAATACGCCGGCCGCGGACAAAAACGGACGTCCCCATCGGGCCTAATACCCCTTGATCAGGATGCGGAGCCCGGGAAAGTAGGTCCGGGAAGCCTTGTCGATCCGGGTCTCCACCCGGGCAGACCCGGTGAAACGCACGTCGACAGCGATCGCGTAGCTTGGACGCTTCACGTAAAGTAGTGGCGAGTACCAGCCCCGCATCGGGTTGTTTCGTCCTCTGACGATCTCGTGGGTGACGCCGTCGCGCAGGGCGCCCGACACGTCAATCTCAAGACTCAGGCGCTGTCCCTTCTTCGTCGTCACGATATACTCGATCACACCGTCGCGGGTGTTCGAATCCCTCTCCACCGACTTCACGTCGCACCCCAGGTTCCAGAGTACGGTCACCTCCGCCGGCGCATTACCGACGCTTCGAAGCTCGTCCGTCACGACCAGACGGCTGTCACGGCGCGGGATCCCCACGGTTCTCGTCACCTGGAATTCAGGGTGTTTCAGATTCGAGGTAAATACCGTTTCGCCCCCCAAATCACCGTGCGAGTTTCCAGTCGCCATTTTCAGCCCGCCCATCCCCACTATCCTCGTGCCAAGTCTTGTCGGGAATACCGTGTTGTGCGCCGGCATGGAAACAAAATAACTGCGCAACGCAGACCGCGTGTACTGGTACTTGCCGGGGTCGCCGAGTATCGTCTCTCCACCGTATCGGTAGTACACCGACAAAACGTCGTCGTGGTAGTGATAGCGCAATTGCGGAGCACGGTCCTGAATGGCGAACACGACGAAACGCCGGGCGTCCTTATAGATCGCGTATCCGGCTTCGGTGTCGTAGAGTACGGGTTCGGCACCCTTCCGGCCAGTGCGAAAGAACCTGGGCCACCTGTCCGCAACATTCAGCGAATCGGCGTCCCCGATCGTCGGAATCGTACCGTCATGGTCCTGCAGGTAGTACGCACTCTTTTTCATGCGAACCACGTAGTCGACCAGCATCGAAACCCGATCCTGGTCGAGATATGGTTTCTTCGACAGGTAAGACATGTAGCCATCCAACCAGTCGAGAAACACAAAATGGTAGTTCGGCGAGTGCTCCATGTGAGTTCCCGCCTCGGACACCGAAACCGAGGCCATCTCGACCAGCCGGTCCAACCCGAGAAGCTCATATTCGGTATTGGGGAAAACGCGAGTCACCTCGAGCAAGCCGAATGCTTCAACGAGACCGTGATTGCTCCTGGAGTCGAAGTGTCGTTTCTCGACAAGAAATTCCTGGTGCTGGTGGATGACCTCGCGCAGCTTCGCGCGTATCTGGTCACTCGAGTCGCCCCGTAATTCTTCGGTCTTGAGAAAATAGACCAGGACCATTCCCCGGTAGGCAGCGGACATCGGCTCGCGCCAGCGGGCATGACCGGCCTGTATATCGTACAGGTTCGAATTGTACCAGCTCTCGAACCAACCTCGCGCCAGATTCCGGTCCGACACATCGTCGGATTTCAGCAGGGGTAACAAAAAGCGCAATTCCTCCACCTGGATCTTCCAGCTGTAGTCATCGATACCACCGGCGCCCCAATCCCACTGCGGCACATCGACGACGGGAAAGTGCCAGAGCTTGAGCTTGTTCTCGTGAAGGAGGGTCTTGTTCTCCAGGAGAAAAAACGGCGTCTCGTGAATCTCGTAATAAACCGGCGACTCGTGGTGATTACCGAGCAGCAATCCCGGATCCTGCGCACCGGCCGGCGCGACCAGAACACAGAACACCAGCGCGATTAATATCGGGACCGTCAACAAACGCAACGGATCAATATCCTTTCAGAAGAATCCTCAGGGCAAACGGGACCTTGTCGCCGCCCGCCGGCCCGACGGTAGTCGTGATGCGAGCGGTTGCTTCCGGCCGTATCATGACGAGCACCGAGGGGATCCCGCGTTTGACGAACATCGCCGGCGAATACCAGCCCATTACCGGCGAACGGGACGCCTCGAGGACCTCGACGCTGTGGCGGGCACCCGCCGGGCCCGGATCGATTTCAATGCGCAACCGGTACTGTCTTCCCGACCGCGCGCTCAAGTTCCACTCATAAACACCGGATGTATCGGAAACCGTCTGTTCGATCGCGGCGACAGCGGGGCCCGGATTCCACACCATCGCCCAGTATTGGGGCTTTTTCGTCCCATGGAGCCGACTGTCGGTATCCGGCATGACCGGCGTCCAGGTCAACACGTCTTCGACGGTGATGCCGGAACCGGCCCCGATGCGGACGGTCCGTTCGACGTCGGCCGACGAGTGCCTCACACGAGCGAAGAACGACGTTTCCCGTCCATCCTCCACCAGAGCCGTCGTATCGGCCAGGAACACGCTGTATTTTGGCCGGCGCGTTCGAACGTATTGCGCGGGGAATACCGTATTGTGCGCCGCCGGAGACGTGAAATACCGCCGGTCGCTGGTATACGTATATTCGTATTTGCCCGCGTCACCCAGAATCGTCTCTCCGTCGTGCGAATAGTAAACCGAGAGTACGTCGTCGTGATAATGGTAGTACAGGACCGGGGGCGTGTTCTGATTGGTCAGCACCACGTATCTCTTGTCGCCCCGTGTGCGGTCACCCTTGTAAACCGCGTACCCCGCTTCCGGATCGAAGAGCACGGCCCCGCGGCCGCCCCGCTCCTCGACGACAAAGTCCGGGTACCTGTCCTCGACCGAAACGGAATCGGAATCTCCGATCTGCGCGATCACCCCGGAGTGGTCGTACATATAGTAAGCCACTTCCTCCATCCGATCGCAATACCCGCGCAGTTCCCCCGTCAGTTTCGGATCCAGATGCGGAAGATCAACGAGATAGCTGGTAAATCTCTCCAGCCAGTGGAGGAAAACGAAGTGATATACGGGCGAGTGTTCCATGTGGACACCCAGCTTCGACACCGATACATCGACAATACCCTGCATTCGCTCCAGGCCGAGGCTCTCCAGGCCCCGGTCCGGAAACACGCGCGTCGTCTCCAGAAGGGCCATCGCCTCCACGAGCCCGTGATTGCTGTTGTCGGCGAAATGATCCGGGTCCGCCAGATACGCCTGGTGAAACTGGATGGACTCGCGCAAGAGGCCCGCGAGGTCAGAATCGGGATCGGGAGCCGCTTCCACGACCTTGAGGAAATATACGAGAACCATGACCCGCCAGGCCGCCGACATCGGCTCACCCCAGCGAGCCTCGTTGGCGGTCGGGTTGAGCGCCTGCGAGGCGTACCAGCTCTTGAACCAGCGCGTGGCCAGTTCCTTGTGGCCGGAACGGTCCGAACCGATGAACGGCAGGAGAAACCGCAGTTCTTCCACCTGAACCCACCAGCTGAAGTCGTCCACCTCCCCCCTGGTCCAGTCAAAACCGGAAACGCCGACCGCCGGGAAATGGCGCAGCGTCAGCAGACCGGCCGCGAGCCGCTCGAGGTTCGACTCGTGCGGCAGCAGTTCTTCCTCGTTGAGTTCGTAATAAACCGGAGAGTCGAGATGATTGCTCCGCACCGGCGGGGCTTGTGCCGCGACCGACGCGACCGGTGACACCGCCAACAACGCCGCAACCGTGGCAAAAGCACGAAACGCAGGCACACTCGTCATTTGACGACGATCTCGATGAACCGCCTTTTTCCCACTTTGATGGTATAGGCCGGTTTCTGCGGCGGGAGCCGATGGTCGATGTCGGGGACTTTCTCTCCGTCGACCCGGACGGCCCCCTGCTTGATCATCCGTCGCGCGGCCGACTTGCTCTCGCACAGCCCGGCTTCCGCGATCGCATCCACTATGGACACCCCGTCGCCACCCGACTTCATATCGATCCGGTCGATTTTGTCGGGGCGATCCTTCTGGACGTGGATCTTGTTGAAGCGTTCCTCGGCCGCCAGAGCCGCCTTGCCGTCGTGGTACTGCGTCACGAGATCCCGGGCGAGTTCGCGCTTGACGTGGGACGGATTGGTCTCCGGGTCCTTCAGTCTCGCCGCCACATCGCGGATTTCGGCCGGATTGAGACTGCTGACCAGCTCGAAGTACTTCACGATGAGCTCGTCCGGGATCTTCATCGTCTTGCCGTAGATCTCTTCGGGAGCGTCGGTGACGCCGATGTAGTTACCCAGCGACTTGCTCATCTTCTCGACTCCGTCGATCCCCTCGAGGAGCGGAAGCG
>CBDVDJ010000297.1:0-4657 GCA_965372695.1 uncultured bacterium | reverse complement strand
CTACTACCCGGTCGACGGGACGATCGATGCCCTGATGGCGCGGCTCGGATCGGAGTACTATCCCGTCGGTTTCGACACGCGCGGCACGCCCTTCGGCGGCCTCTCGTGCGAACGTTCGGTGTATGGCGCGGGTTACGAGGATCTGACGCTCGAGACGTTCTGCGACGGATACGTTTTTTTCAAGCCGCTGTCGCTACACGTGGGGACGGCGGTTATCGACGGTTATTACGGTGACGAGAATATCGAGCGGGCGCGCCGGGGGTCTCCCAACCCCGATTTCCGCGACGCGACGGTGGAGGACTTTCAGGATGCGGCGGAAAATGACGCGAACATGGCGCGCCGCCACCGGAAACTCCACTGACGCGGGTCAGCTCTTGACCTTGTGGGGGTGACCGGCGACGCGGATCCACTTGGCGCCGCGCCCCTTGCCCTTGATGGCGATCACGCCGGCGTCGCGCAGATCGCGCAGGACGAGCTTGATCATGTCGCGGCTGATGTGGGGGCACTCTTCCTCGATCTCGGAAATGGCGAACGGCCCGACCTTGCGTTCCACCGCCATGCGGATCTGTTCGGTCTTGGACAGTTTCTTCGAGCGGATTTCGCCGACGCGTTCCTCGAACTCGCTGTAGGCGCGCAGCAGGATACCCCAGAAATAATTGATCCACGGATAGGGGTCGTGTTCGCCCTGGTGCCATTTCTGCGAGCTGGCCTTGAGTGCTTCGTAGTAGGTCGCCTTGGATTCCTCGATGATGCGTTCGAGGCTGATATAGCGGCCGACCTGGAAGTTGCCGTGGTAGAGGAGGAGCAGCGTCAACAGGCGTGACATGCGGCCGTTGCCGTCGAGAAAGGGGTGGACGCAGAGAAAATCGAGCACGGTGAGCGGCGCGACGATCAGGGGCTCGAGGTTGTACTGGTTGACGGCGAGGTCGTAGGAGCGCACGAGCTCTTCCATGGTGCTCTCGGTATCGTTTGCGCTCACGGGTTCGAAGCGGATGTCCTTGATGGAGCCGTCTTCGTTGATTTCGAGGATCCTGTTGTCGACGCGCTTCCACTGTCCGCCCTCGTCGGGCTGGTAGCTGAACATGCGCGCGTGGAGCTGCTTGATGGTATGAATGGAGAGCGCCATGTACTCGGCGGACTCGTGGATCATCTCGAGGCAGTCGCGGTACCCGGCGATCTCCTGCTCGGAGCGGTCGCGGGGTTTGGTGTCTTCCAGGACGAGCGCGCGCACGCGATCGGGAAGCGCGGTGACGCCCTCGATGCGGTTGGACGATTCGCTGGACTCGATCCGGGCCACACGGCGCAGGGATTCGAGCACTTCGGGTGTCTGGCGGGCGAAGAGGGCCTGCATCCCCTGGTATTCACCGATTTTCCTGAGGGTTGAAGCCTGTTTCGGGGATAACCTTATGGCTTCTATATACTTGAGATTGAGCGATCGCATAAGGGCCTGCCTGTCGAATTGGGGTACCGGAACGATAAATGGTGTAATTTGAACTGCATTATTACGCCATTTATGGTTACATTCCCCGTTTTCAGCTCGAATCGTTGCCTGCACATGGCGAGAGCACGGATCGGGCCAAAACCCGCCTCACCCCGATTGGGTAGTCTACCCCCTGTAATGGGGTAATACTCCATCGATATTACACCATTTATTGCCCTTTCTACCCCATTAATGCACGCCCCCGCGGGGATCTCTGGATTCAGGGCCGGCCGGACACCGGCGCGGGGGTGCCGGCCTGCTCCTGGCTCGATATGATGTACGTCGGGGGTGGCGCGTACAAAAGATAGATAAATCGTTTATCTCCAACAAAGTGGGGATGTGTGGGGAAAACCACCCACCCCTCGGAAAATGACCCACATGCGGCCCTGACCCATATCGCATCAGATGCCCCCATCGTTCCCCGCGAGGGCGTAAACCACCCCGTAAACGGTGGCACAACGCTTGCCATATAAGAGTTTGCCGGCGGCCAAAATGTCGGTTGAACCCTTGGGGAGAACTGGCCGTCGCCGGACGAAGTCCGCCAGATCTGAATTATCTCTACATCTAAATCAGGCGGACGCCTCCTAAACGGTTTCTGCGGGATCACTCTAAATCGGCCACGGGATCGGAAAACTCCAGGATTGATTTAGAAACAACGTGACGCCCGCCGGAAGCCTCACCAAGGAGGTTACGGCCATGATCGGAACACTCCGAAGCAAGCTGTTTCCATGTCTCTTCATCGCGGTCTTTATCGCAACGCCTCTGTGGACCGCCTCTACCCAGGCACAAGGATCGTGCGAAACCCCGCTGTTTCTCCAGGAAAACGGGGTCGACGTCAATGTGCTCTTTATATTCGACAGTTCCGGCAGTATGAACGACGCCATCTATCATGACGCGTTCGATCCGTACACCACGTACCCGGGTTCGTTCGCGGCCACCACCAAGTACCGCGTGGGCTCGCCGGGACAGTACACTCCCGCTGATTTCGACACTTTGGCGACCGACACGCTCTCCGCGTACCTGGTGGACAGCGATCACGGGAACGACGGCGGTTACGTCGGCAACTACCTCAACTGGGTGTACTTCACTGCGACGCCAATACAGCGTGCCGAGATTCCCGTCGTCACCCGGATCCAGGTGGCCAAGGCCTCCGTCAACGGTATCGTCCAGGCCTCGGCGGGCATCCGTTTCGGCGTCATGCGCTTCAACGGCGACACCGGCGGACTGCTCGTGTCTCCGCTGGGGACCGACCCGGGGACCATCGCCAGCGACATCAACGCCATCGCGGGTGGCGGTTGGACGCCCCTGGCCGAGACGCTCGTCGATGCCTACTACTATCTGAGGGATGACGTGAACGCGATCGCCTACGGTTGCCAGCGGACGTTCATCATCGTCGTGACCGACGGTTTCCCCACCCAGGACCTCAATGTGCCGGCGTGGATCGGGGACTACGACAACGATGGCAACGAACCCGGTACCTGCGCAAGCATCGGCTCGCTCGATCCCAACAGCAGCAACTGTTCCGATTACCTCGACGACGTCGCGCTCTATCTGTTTTCGAACGACATTCGCGACGACTACGACGGGGTCCAGAACGCCGTGACCTACACGATCGGCTTCAGCATCGACTCCGGTTTCCTCGTCGACACGGCGATCAACGGCGGCGGGCTCTACTTCAACGCCAACAACTCGGTCGAGCTCAATGCGTCGCTCAGCAGCGTCTTCAACGACATCAAGGCCCGGATTTCGTCGGGTTCCGCGGTGGCGGTCGTTTCGTCCGAGAACGCCGAGAACAACACGCTCTACCGCACGAAGTTCATGCCCTCGCGCTGGACGGGACACCTCGAAGCGTTCGCGCTGCCCTACCAGGAAAACGACAGCCCCCTGTGGGACGCCGGCGTGCTGCTCTACAATCGCACCGCCGAGAGCCGTAACATCTATACCAGGATCAACGGCACGGAAACGGTGTTCGACGTCACCTCCGTCCTGGAAATCGCAACCCAGCTCGATGTCGGCATCGACACCAACGCCGATGGCTTCGTCGACACCTACGACTATGACCTCGCCGGAGAAATCATCGATTTCGTCCGCGGGACCGAGATCGACGGCTACCGCGACCGCGGCGGCTGGAAACTCGGTGACGTCATCAGTTCGGCGCCCGTCGTCGTGGGCAGCCCGAGGGGCTTCCACCAGTACGATTCGTACCTGACGTTCCGCGAGGCCAACGAGGCCCGCGAGAGGGTCGTCTACGTCGGCGCCAACGACGGCATGCTCCACTGCTTCCGCGCCTCCGACGGCGAGGAACTGTGGGCCTACATACCGGAAACGTGTCTGCCGAAGCTCAAGCACCTGCTGAACACGTCGTACTGTCACGAGTACTACGTGGACTCCACCCCGCAGGTCTTCGACACTTACATCAACGGATCCTGGCGCACGGTCCTGTTCTGTGGCCTGGGCGCCGGTGGCGACAGCTACTTTGCTATCGACGTCACGGATCCTTACGCTCCTTACGTGATGTGGGACCGCTCGATGCCTCAGTTCGGCAAGAGCTGGTCGGAGCCCAAACTTGCCCGTGTCCAGGGTTATGCCGAACCCCTCGTGTTCTTCGGATCGGGTCCCGACTATGACACCGGCCTGGCCCATATCGTCGCGCTCGATGCGTCGAACGGCGACGTCGTCTGGAGCGATCAGCTCAGCTCGTCGCTGGAGATGAACGTGGCCACCGCGCCGGTCATCGTCGACATGGACTTCGACGGTTTTGACGATCTCCTCTACGTCAGCGACCTGGCCGGGCACGTGTGGCGCGTCGATCTCACCTCAGGGTTGTTCTCGAAGAGCCTGCTGTTCGATACCGATCAGCCCATCCAGGCCAGCCCGATTCTGACGGTGAACGAACTCGGCCAGGTGATGTTGTACTTCGGTACCGGCCGCTACATCGAAGCGACCGACATCGACGATGTCACGGTCCAGACGTTCTACTGCGTGATCGACGATCACACGGAGACGTCGGTCGGCCGTTTCGACCTCGTCGATCAGACGAACACGATAACGACACTTACCCCCCTGTACCGCGGCTGGTACATCGACCTCGTCGAGGCTGTCGGTGAGCGGATCACCAAGCCCGACGCGCTCGTTGCCGGCATCGTGTACTTCACATCGTTCCAGCCCAATGCCGAG
>CBDVDJ010000296.1:0-4663 GCA_965372695.1 uncultured bacterium | reverse complement strand
CGAGCACGGTATGCGCTCGTTGCAGATGAACTGTCTCCCGAGCAAGATCCCCGAGTCCATAGAAATCGATGTGTCCGAGTTGATGATCGGCGATGCGATCAAGCTGAAGCAAATCGACGATAGCTATCCGGATTTTGAATTCCTCGATGACGCGGAATCGACCATGGCTGGCGTTATTCCGCCGATCGTCGAGGCGAAACCCGCCGAAGAAGAAGTCGAAGAAACCGAGGGAGAAACGGAACTGGTCGACAAGGAAGGCGAGAAAGGTCCGGAGGACGAGGCGGAGAGCAAGGAGTCCTAGCGGGGGACGGACTCGCGCGCCCGCAGGGTCGTTCACGCATACCCGATGGCCACCAACCGCATTATCTGCGGCCTGGGAAATCCGGGTCCGGAATACGCCGATACCCCCCACAATCTGGGGTTCTGGGTCGTCGATCTGCTCTGCGAGCGGTTCGGCGGCCGGTGGAAGCGTCCGTCTGGTGACACCCTTGTCAGCCGGTTTTCGGTGGGCCGGACGCCGGTCATACTCCTGCAACCGCTCACTTACATGAACCTCTCGGGCCTGGCTGTGGAGCGGGTCATCCCGGACTCTGACGGGGGCTTCGATACCACGACTATCCTGGTGATCTGCGACGATACGGCGCTGCCGCTGGGGCGTCTCCGATTGCGCCAGAAGGGTAGCGACGGCGGGCACAACGGTCTCGCGTCGATAATAGAAGCCCTTGGCACTACGCGATTTCCGAGGCTCAGGCTGGGAGTGGGGCCGGTCCCGGAAGGGGAGGACCAGGCGGATTTCGTGCTGGACTCTTTTGCCTGCGCCGACATGAAAACGGCCCGGCGCATGGCCCGGCGCGGGGCCGACTGCGCGGAGATGTGGGTGCGCGAAGGCCTCAACCCGGCGATGACCCGGTTCAATACCCGCGACAGCGACTCCCCGGGCGGGGGAGGCGACCGAGAAGGGGATTGACGGGAATTCACAACTGCGTTATATTACGACATCTATGCCGCAGGCCCCCGCGGGTCGGCGGCAACATTTTCAATCCAAGACTCTCTACCTTCCGGCCGCTCCCGGTGGTGCGGAAGGTCATAGTCCGAAGGGAGGCAGATATTCGTGACAAGCTACGAATGTGCAATCGTGTTTTACCCGAATCTCGGTGACGACGGTGTCAAGGCGGGCACGCATAAGTACGCCCGTGTTATCCACGAAGGCGGCGGCGAGCTGACCGCCCTGGAAACGTGGGGGCAGCGAAAGCTCGCCTACGAGATCGATCACCAGTTCGAGGGCGTCTATTTCTTTTACCGTTTCAGGGGCAACAATGAAATCCTTCTGGAGCTTGGCCGCCAACTCCGGATCGATGAATCCGTACTGCGGCACCTGATCGTCAAGGACGATCTGGCCAAGGGCAACGAGCCCAAGGTCGAGCTGGAAGCCCTGGAAACCGTCGCTGGCGGACCGAAGGAGGGATTCTAGCCGTGGGAAAGCCGAGAAAGAAAAAGGAAAAGAAAGACAAGCGCACTTTCAGAGCCCGCAAGCGGAAGCCGTTTCTCGATGAAGTAACTTACATCGATTACAAGGACATTCGCCTGTTGAGAAGGTTTATGACGGACCGGGGGAAGATCACTCCCAGGCGCATCACCGGTGCGACGGCGAAACAGCAGCGAATGGTTGCAAGCGCGGTCAAACGGGCGCGGATCCTCGCGCTGGTGCCTTTCGTCAAGGAATACTATCGATAGTTCAAACCCAGGGAGGAAATCGTGGAAGTAATTCTGTTGGATGCGGTGCCTTCGCTGGGTGGCCGCGGTGAGACCGTCAAGGTCAAGCCGGGGTATGCTCGGAATTTTCTCTTTCCGAGAAAGCTCGCCCTGCCCGCCAGCACGTCGAACCGGCGGGTGTTCAGCGAAGAAGAAAAAGTCCTCTCCAAACGCGACGAACTGGCGAGGCACACGGCCCAGGCCGCTGCCGGGAAACTCAACGGCGTATCGTGCACCATTCCCGTGCAGGTTGGCGACGAGGACAAATTGTACGGTTCGGTGACGGCCGGCGATATTTCCAAGGTTCTCAAGGACCAGGGCTACGACATCGACAAAAAGCAGGTTATGCTCGAGGAGCCGATCAAGCAGCTCGGTGTGTACACCATCGACGTCAAACTACACCGCGACGTCAACGCTCCCGTCAAGGTGTGGGTGGTCAGGGAATAGCCGGAGGCGCAATTTCAGCCTGGGGGTAAAACCGTGCTGACAGTAATCATGGCCGGTGGCGTCGGCGAGAGGTTCTGGCCCTGGAGCCGGCGGAAACGCCCGAAACAGCTCCTCGACCTGACCGGGCGGGGCAGCATGATCGACCTGACCGTTGATCGTCTCGAAGGGCTGTCCACACCGGATGAAATCCTGATTGTCACCAACGTCGAACAGCGGGACTCGATCCTGGCCGAGGTGTCCGGAAGGGTGCCGCCGGAAAACGTCATCGGTGAACCCGTCGGGAAGAATACCGCGCCCTGTATCGGGCTGGCGGCTCTTCTGCTCCGCCGCAAGCACGGGAATCAACCGATGCTCGTGCTCCCGGCCGACCATCTGGTCGAACCTATCGAAAATTTCAGGGAACTCGTTCAGTCGGCCGCGGCCTACGTCGCCGAACACGGGGCCCTGCTCACCTTCGGTATCAAGCCGACCCGGCCGGAAACTGGTTACGGATATATCCACGCGGGCGAAGCCCTGAACGATAACGGCGGTGCTCCAGTTTTCCGGACGCTGGAATTTCTCGAAAAACCGGACGCCCTTACGGCAAAGAAATTCGTCGAGTCGGGAGACTATTTCTGGAACAGCGGCATGTTCATGTGGACGGCGGACGTGATCCTCGACGAGATTTCCGCCCACCTTCCCGACCTCTCCGCAGTGCTCGACCGGATCGAAGCCGAATCGGGAACGCGCCAGCTGCCCGAGGTGTTAAAAGAACAATACCCCCAGGCCCCATCCATATCGATAGATTACGGCATCATGGAAAAAGCGGCCGACGTCGTGGTAATGAAAGCGGAATTCGACTGGAATGACGTCGGAAGCTGGGAATTCATTCGCGATGTTCACGACGCCGACGCCGACGGTAACGTGACCGTGGGTGACACCGTAATGATCGATGCCGGAGGCAACACTGTGGTGTCGCCGGACCGGTTGGTGGCGATACTGGGCGTTGACGATATCGTTGTCGTCGATGGGGGAGATTCGATACTGGTCTGCAAACGCGATCGCGTTCAGGAAGTCAAAAAGATCGTTCAGGCCCTTCACGAAAAAAAGTACAAAAACCTGGTCTGAACCGGTACGGAGGTTACAAGATATGAAACGACCTGTGCTATGGATTTGCGTTGTTCTTCTGGCGGGATCTCTCGTCGAGGGGTGCGGCGGCTCGGACGATTCGTACGTCGAAAACGAAGATGCGCTTGCCGCGAAGGTGGAAGATTGGACGATGACCAAAGAGTTTCTGTACGATTTCATCGAGCAATTACCCGATGCGCAGAAAGTCAAGTATGACACGCCGCAGGGCCGTGCGAAGCTCACCGACCAGCTCATGGCGGAAGAGTTGTTCTACCGTGAAGCTCTGAACAGCGACTACGAGAATAAAGAAGAAGTCAGAAAGCAGATCGAGGAAGTGACACGCCGGATACTCATCCAGGCCTACTACCGCGAAGTAGTCGAGGGCCGGGCGCGGCCGACCGAAGATGAAATGGTCGAGTGGTACGATTCCCACAGAGACGTTTATACGGCGCTGCCGGTGATCAAAGCGCAGCACATATACTCGAAGAACAAGGAAAAACTCGAAGAACTCAAGATCAGGATTATAGAGGGCGGCGAGAAAATGACCACGCTGGCCCACAAGTACTCGGAAGACAAGCTGACCCAGCCCGATGGCGGAGACCTGGGCTATTTCAACCCGGGTGGCTACATCCGCGGGGTGGGATTTTCGGACGAGTTCAGCGACGCGGTGGCCGAGATGGAACCCCGCGTGTTGTACGGGCCCATCAAGTGGGGAAAAGGGTATTCGCTCATTCGCGTCAACGAGAAGCGCGTTGCCGAAGCCAAACCGTTTCCCGAGGTCCGGCAGGAGATATCGGACCAGTTGATGCGCCAGAAGATCGAACAGGTGAAAATTGAAGTAGTGCGTGAAATTCGCGAAAACTACGACTGGCGCAACTACATGGACGAGTACTTCCGCTCGGTTCAGAGGTCACCCGCGGAGTTGTTCCAGTACGCCCAGACCACCGAAGACTCGTGGGAGCGACTGAGGGCTTTCGAGGAAATTCTTGAGAAGTTTCCCGAGTCCGAGCACGCGCCCCAGGCGATGTTCATGATCGGTTTCGTCTATCTGGAGGAACTGCAGGACAAAGTCTCGGCGGAACGATCATTCGCAAGGCTGCTCGTCCGCTATCCCGACAGCGACGTCGCCGATTCTGCCCGGTGGATGGTCGATAACATGGACAAGCCGATGCCCGATTTCGAGAGCATCGAGGAACTCAACGAGAAACTGTCGGACGGCTAGGACCCGGGTCGGGGACGACCCGGGCCGGGGGCGGCCCCGGGAGGCGTTGCCATGGCGGATACCGGATCGGATTTCGTGAGAGTTTCCATCGGCGGGCTGGTCAAAGACCAGCGCGACAATCCGGTGGTTCTTCTG
>CBDVDJ010000295.1:0-4665 GCA_965372695.1 uncultured bacterium | reverse complement strand
TCCATAATCTCAGGCTGCTGTGCGCTTCGCACAATATGCTCGAAGCCGAGCGCGTGTACGGCCGACCACACATGGAGAAATACTGCAGGCAACGGGAGTAAACGGACACCTGAAAGACCCCTGTTCCAAAGGCCCTCTGCGCCAATAATACTGAGACAAAAGCGGCGGGCATTTCTGTAATTACAAACTATGTTACGCGTCGATGTTTTGACGAATTGAGATTAGATTCACAGGAAGCGGGATATATCAGGTAGCCGGAGGAGTGCGGTCCTCTTTCAGCAGCGCTTCCTTCATTCGCTCGAGTCTGGCCGCTTCTTCCGGCGTCGGGCGGCCACCGTACTTCGCACGGGCCATGTCACCGATTGAACGAATCTGCCGGGCGTAACGCCGGCAGTATCGGCACATCAGCAGGTGGAACCACACCGACAGGCGCTTCCCCGGGCCCGCGCCCTCCAGTCCGTCACCCGCGAGGATCGTCGAGACTTCTTTACAGTTTGGCATCGGCGCTACTCCTCAGTCCCTTCGCTTCGAGGCACTCGCGGATCCGGTTGCGCCCCCGGTGGAGCGCCACCCCCAGGTGGGTCCGCGTCAATTTCAGTATATCGCATATCTCTTCGGTCGAAAATCCCTCGACTTCCCGCAGGACGAGGGCGAGCTGCGAGCTCATCGGCACCCCTTCCATGCAGTCGTCGATCTGGTTGCGCAGATCCTCTTCGTGAACGCCGGCGTCCACGCGGCGCGGCGGGCGCTGCCACCCCCCGCGCTCGTCGAACCGCTGCTCGACCACTTCGTCGATCGGGTCGAAATCCTGCGCGCGCCGGGTCTCGCGGTGCGTTTCCATGATCTTGTTGTACAGGATGCCGAAGAGCCAGGTGCGGACGTGCGAGCGCCCGTCGAACCCGTCGGCTTTTTCCAGAAAGGTCACAAACGTCGCCTGCGTGACATCCTCGGCCCGGGTTTCATCGAGACCTGCCCCCAGGGCCGCCCGGAAGATCTGCCCCATGTAGGCGTCGATCACCGCCTCGACGACCCGCCGGTCGCCCTCGCGCAACCGCTGCGCGGTGAGCTTATGGTCTTTGAACAAAGCAGTTACGTCGTCCGGAGACATTTTTCCCATGATTTCGCCTTCAACCCTGTAATAAATCCCGCTGCCGGGTCACTTACGTGCGAGAAAGGGACAGATCACAATAGAGAAGTCGAATAAGAAAACGAAGATCTTACAACGAGTCCCGTAATAGATAACAATTCTACAAGGAGGATTTCATGAATAGCAAAAGAATAGTGTACGGAGCATTCGGCGGCCTGCTGGGCGGCCTGGTGTTCGGCGCCATGATGGCGAAGATGGGCATGTTGCCGATGATCGGCAAGATGGTCGGACAGCCGTCGGCCGGCGTCGGATTCCTCGTCCACATGGCCAACAGCGCAATCATCGGCGCCGGATTCGCCGTCGTTTTTCACCGTTTCTCGACCGGGATCACCAGAGGCCTCCGCTACGGACTTCTTTACGGGGGCGCCTGGTGGGTCCTGGGACCGCTGACGCTGATGCCGCTGTTTATGGGCATGGGTCTCGGGGTCAACTGGAACGCGGCCGCGGCCGCCAATATGTTCCCCAGCCTGATCGGCCACCTGATGTACGGGGCGATACTGGGGATCAGTTACAGCTGGTTCCAGGCCCGGGCGATTTACCAGCAGCGGCTGGAGATGGCGTCGGCATAGGGGCGATGAGCCCCTCCCCTCAACACCCTACTCGACCACCCGCCTTACACCTCCACCCACACGGCTCCCGGACCACACGGCCCGGGGGTCCTGCTTTACCGTCGGTGTTATCTCAGGATCACCATCTTGCGCACGACGGTGTTTTTCCCCGCGTTGAGCTTGTAGTAGTACACGCCCGAAGCGAGGTCGTCCGCCCTGAACGGGACTTCGTAGTAGCCGGCGTCTTTGTTCCCCCGCCACAGTGTGGCTACCCGGCGGCCGAGGGTGTCGTACAAGGTCAGCTCGACGTTGCTCGCCTCGGGCAGCTCGAAGCCAATCGTACTTTCGAGCGCAAACGGGTTGGGGCGATTCTGGTACAGCGTCAGACGGGCCGCCGGGACTTTCGCGTCGACCTCGAATTCGGCGGCGAAGGCGCCATCTTCCTCGACGACGACGCGGTAGTTGTATGACCTTCCCCGGGTGACGGAACCGTCGTGAAAACTGTACTCGTCCGCCCGCCGGTCGATGACCACGTCCAGGGGAAGATATTCGCTCTCGCTCTCGAGCTTCCGGTAGGCCTGGAACGCGAGCTTTCCCGTCACTTCGTTCAGCCGCCACGAAACCGTCACCGCGCCGTCTCCCCAGACAGCCCCGAACGCGGCCAGCAGCGCGGGAGTCTCGATATCCCCCGGCGCCAGCGTGGCAAACAGACTTTCATTCTCGTGAACGTCGACGGCCGACACCTTGAAGTACCACGGCGGTATCGGGGTGTACATCAAACCGGCGACCGCCGGATCGGTCGTGGTCGCGATCCGGTTGAGGTCCGACGGCACGAAGTCGGCCCCCTCGTCGCGGTAGAGATAATAGTGCGACAGATCGCCCTCGGCGTTGGGATCCCACGTGACGCTCATCTCGCCGGTCCCGTCGTCCCACACGCCGGCCATGTTCTGCGGCGCTGCCGGTGCCAGGTTGTCGACCGAGTATCCACTGTCCACCGCCGACGCCCACCAGGCGTGCGGGTCGGACGTGTGGGCCACCACCTGAAAATAGTGCCACGCGGGATACCCTCCGATAGAATCGTTCAGCGTGGGGGCGGACATGGCGTACCCGGGAAAGTACATGGCATCCACGTTGCCCACCCACTCCCAGTAGTAGTCACCGGCACCGACGGCATCCGCGCGGTATGCGATACCGTCGAAGTCTTTGCCGATCCTGGACAGATCGACATACGGCCCCTGAGCATTGGCGATGGCGGCGTTGATCGGATTTATCGCTCGCCACACCGAATAGTGGGTGACGGTACGATCCTCGAACGCGTCCAGCCGGCTGGCCGTCCATTCGACCAGCACTTTGCCACCCTGGTCGGCCGCCACGTCGGCCACCGACGAGATCTCACCGGCCACAAAGCCCCAGTTGCCCCTGTGGATTTCGAGTCGTTGACCGAAGATCTTCGCCCCGGCGATCTCGTTTCGCCCGTCCTCCCACACGACGATGACGTCGCCGGCGCCGGTCACCAGGAGCTCGGGATAGCCCTGATCGTAATCCGCCAGAGAGACGGACGAGCCGTCGGTATCCCAGCGGATATTGCCGTCCCTGTCGATTCGTTGAGCGTAAATATCGCTATAACCCGTCACGCTGCGCCAGTCTTCCCACGCGATGATCATCCCGCCGGCGCCGTCAGACACCGGGCGCCCCGGGACCTTGTCGTCGTCGATCCCGGGCGCCGTTGAGATGGCGACCCCGTCCGTCGCCCACAAGATCAACCCGTTGGGGTCTACGCGTTGCGCGAACAGATCGTAGTTGGTGTTGAGGTTGCGATCGTCCTGCCAGGCGACGATCATGCCGCCCGCGTCATCTGACACAACCAGGGGTTGGCCCTGGTAGTTCGATTCGGTGCAGATGGCTATCCCGCCCACGCCCCACATTCGGTTCCCACCTGAAGGGTGAAGACGCTGGCCATAAATGTCGCCATTACCGTCTCGGGCGTCCCCCCACGCCACAAGCACACCTCCGGCACCGTCGCTAACGATCACCGGCGAATACTGCCCCAGGGGTTCGTTACATACCGGAAAACCGTTGGGCATCCACAGCCACGCGCCGTTGCCGTTGATCCGCTGCCCGTAGATATCCCAGTTGCCGCCGCCGGCCCGGTGGTCCTGCCACACGATAAACGCGCCCCCGGCGCCGTCCGATATGGCCGCCGGCTGATACTGGTTGTCGGCAGCGGTACAAACGGGAACGCCGTCCATCGCCCACAACGTGTCGCCGGCGGCGTCGACGCGCTGGGCGTAGATATTGGTTGTTGAACGGGGATCCTGCCAGGTAATGATGGCGCCGCCGGACCCGTCGGGCACGACCACCGGCCAGGATGCGTTGCCGATACCGGAATAAATCGGCAGGCCGTCGGATTCCCACAACACGTTACCGTCGCCGTCGACTCTCTGGGCGTAGATATCCCAGTCACCGCCTCCGTTGCGTGCGTCGGCCCACGCGACAATGGCGCCGCCCGAGCCGTCGGAGATTGAAAATAGTCCGCCCTGACCTCCGGAACGGGAGGAAAGGACAGCATCACCGGCAGTCCACATTATATTGGCGAAGCGGTCTATCCGCTGGGCGTATACCCCACCGCCGACCCAGATCACGATCGCACCACCGGCGCCATCCGTGACGACCGTGGGATTGTATGCATCCGATTTAGTCGAGATCGAATCGCCGTTCTCTGTCCAACCTGCGCGCGACCCGGTGAACGAACCCGTGATGACCAACAGGGTCAACCATGCGAACAACATCGATTTCCGTGACATCTGAGCTCCTCCGTGGTTTATTGGTAACGGCTGGCGACCGCCCCTCATACCCTTCAGATGTGGAGATAATTACGTCTAACTGGCACTTGCTGCTGCTTCGAAGACGTCCGTTGTGATGTAAACGATATACAAATATTACCAATAAACCGTCCCTCGATCAACATAT
>CBDVDJ010000294.1:0-4677 GCA_965372695.1 uncultured bacterium | reverse complement strand
GGGGAAAGGGCACGTTCTACAACGACCTGGTAGAGATGGACCTGGGGCACACCGATCCGCTCACTTTCAACCAGGACATCTGTGCCCGCGTGAAGATTTACAAGGCCGAAGAGAAGACCGCGACATGAAACAGGACGTCGCATAAAAGTCACGAACGGAGTTAGAAATGCCACGCTACGGAATGGTCATCGATCTCAAGAGGTGCTACGGCTGCTACGCCTGCAGCATGGCGTGCAAGACGGCGAACCACACGCCGCCCGGCGTTTTCTGGGCCCGTGTCCTCATGGGTGAGGTGGGATCCTACCCCAACACCGTTCGCCAGGCGCTGCCTGTGTTGTGTATGCACTGCGAGGAGCCTTCCTGTCTGGAGGTGTGTCCCACCGGTGCGACGCAGAAGCTGGACAACGGGATCGTCATCGTCGACAAGGACAAGTGCATGGGGTGCAAGGCCTGTATCATGGCGTGCCCCTACGGCGCCCGTTACAGCGTGGAAAAATGGGAAAGTTATTTCCCCGACGGACTGGAGCTGTCGCCTCTGGAAGTATTCCAGAAGAAGGAGTGGGAAGAGAAGTCGGGGTGTGGTGTGGCGACCAAGTGCGACTTCTGTAGCGACCGGCTCGCCGAGGGCAGAGATCCGGCGTGCGTCGAAGTGTGTTCGGCCAAGGCGCGGATATTCGGTGACCTCGACGACCCCAACAGCGAGGTTTCGATTCTTATCAAACGGCATCGCGGGGAAGTCCTGAATCCGGAACTGGGCAACAAACCGAAAGTCTATTACCTGTTACCCCGCTAGCCAGGTGCCGGGGTGACAACCAGGAGAATCACTATGGATCCCAAAGCCAACGGACAGTTGCAGCACGATTGGGGCTGGCTGATCGCCGTTTACCTGTTTCTCGGCGGCGTCGGCGCCGGGGCTTACACGGTCGCCGCAATCAACGGTATTATCGGGGATCATCTGGCGATGACGACGACGGTGGGCCTGTGGATCGGGTTTCCCGCCGTCCTCATCGGCACGATGTTTCTCATCGCCGACCTGGGCTCGCCCACGAAGGTCTTCCTCTCCGCGATGAAACCGGGGACGTCGTGGATCGCGCGCGGTACGCTGATCATCTCCGCGTTCATGGCCCTGTCGTTTGTGCACCTCGTGCTGTACCGGTTTACCGACGTCGGCGCCGGGGTGATCAACGTGATCGCCGTCGCCGGGATCGTGTTCGCCGTCGGGACGATGGCGTATACGGGGATCCTGCTCGGCGCGTCGAAGGGTATCCCGTTCTGGCGCACAGGGGCCGTTCCGGTCGTGTTCGTCGTGTCGGCTCTGGTGACCGGACATTTCTCGATTATGTTCGGCGTGGCGCAATGGGGCGGTGCCGACGTCGAACCTCTGAGGGTGATGGCGCTCGAGGCGGCGGTTCTTGTCGCCCTCGAAGTCCTGGCCATCCTATTCTTCCTCCAGGCGGCGTTCCGTCAGCCCGACGCGCGCGAGGCGGCGATGCGGATCCTGAAGAAGCGCATTTTCGTCTTCGGGTACATCGTGTTAGGGCTGGCCGTGCCCCTCGTGCTGATGCTCGCCGGTTACCGCATGCTCGGGAACCCCGTTGCGGGTCCCGGAATCGGTGTCGTCGCGATCGGTTCTTTGCTCGGTCTCGCCGGGGGGCTCATCCTGCGGCAGGCGGTACTCGTTTGCGGCGCGCTGCCGACACTCAACATGGCAGGTTTCGAGTTCCGGCGCATCTCGCGGCCCAAGGAACGCAAGCCCGGTATCGGCCTGCTCCCTCCAACCTGATAACGGCCATGGACCTTCGAGAGAAAAACGCGAATCCTGTCACGTCGGTTCCGGCCCAACGTATCTCCACCGCTGAAACCGGTGGTCCCCCCGTCCATGAAGACGTCTGCGTGGTACGCGAGACGCCGGTCAAGATCGACGTCGAGGGCGTCGAGACGTATACGGTCCTGTGCACTCCGGCCGACAAGCTCGCCATGGTGGCGGGCTTTCTCTTTTCCGAGGGTGTGATCGATCGCATGTCCGAAGTCGCCGTGCTGAAGCAGTGCGACGACGACTCCGCTACCGTTCGCGTGAGACTCACCGGCGGCATTCCCCGCATCGACAACAAGGGCCGGAATCTCCTGATCGTTTCGTCGTGCGGCGCTTGCGGCGCCGAGGAACTCGATGAGAAAATCGCCAACCTCCCCGTGGCTGGCGATACGTTGCATATCGAGGCGGCGCTGCTCCGCACGATGAACGGCACGCTCCGACGCCGGCAGAGCCTCTTCGAAGCCTGCGGCGGCACCCACGCGGTGGCGCTGTTCGACGCGGCCGGGCGTGTCCTGTCGAGCGCCGAGGACACGGGGCGTCACAATGCGCTCGACAAGGCCGTGGGGAAGTGTCTGCTCGAAGGTGTGCCGACGGCGGGACTCGGTGCCGCCCTCTCGGGGCGCGTCAGTCTGGAGATGGTGACCAAGTGCGCGCGCGCCGGCATCGAATTGATCACCGCCATTTCGGCGCCGACGTCGCTCGCCGTCGAGGTGGCGGAACAGTGTAACATCACACTCTGCGCTTTTGTCCGCGATACGCGCGCGACGATTTTTACGCATCCCGGACGTATATCCAGCTAGCTGATATTTACGCATCCGGGGCGTTTGTCTCTCCGGATGATATTTACATATTCTGGAAGTTTGACCCTCCAGTCGATACCTGCGTACCCTGGACGTATATCCAGCTAGCTGATATTTACGCATCCGGGGCGTTCGTTCCTCTGGATGATATTTGCACATTCTGGAAGTTTGACTCTCCAGGCGATACCTGTGCACCCCGGACGTATATCCTGCTAGCTGATATTTACGCATCCGGGGCATTCGTCTCTCTGGATGATATTTGCACATTCCGGAAGTTTGACCCGACAGACGATACCTGTGCACCCCGGACGGCAGTCTCTCCAGCAGTTCCAGCTATCTATTATTGAATTACGTCCGGCTGGGGGACTTGTGCCGGTCAGCGCGACGCCACCGCGCCCTGTTCTCTCAATTCGGAGATTCTGGAGGGACTGTAGTCCAGTACGGACGACAGCACTTCATCCGTGTGTTCACCGAGGAGCGGGGGGTGGCGGCGGACGGCCCCGGGAGTCTCCGAGTACTTGATCGGTATCCCCGTCAGACGGAGAGCGCCGATCGTCGGGTGGGGCACATCGGTAATCATGCCGCGGTGTTCGATCTGCGGGTCGGCGAAGAGGTGTTCCATGTTGTTGACCGGCCCGCAGGGAATCGCGGCGCCCACCAGAATCTCCATCCACTCGTCACACGTTTTCCTTGCGAACAACTCCTCGATCATCGGCAGCAGCACTTCGCGGTGCTCGACTCGCCTGGCGTTGGACTCGAAACGCGGGTCGCCGAGCCATTCTTCGCGGCCGACCGCCTTGCAGAAGTTGACCCACAGCTTCTGGTTCGCCACCGCGATGGATATCGGCCGGTCCCGGGTCGGGAACACCTGGTAGGGGACGATCGACTCGTGGGCCGTGCCCCAGCGCGTCGCTTCCTGTCCGGCGACGAGGTAGTTACTCGCGATATTGGCCAGCCCGGAAACCTGGACGTCGAGAAGGCTGATATCGAGGTACTGACCCTTGCCGGAGCGCTCGCGCCACAACAGAGCCGAGGTGATCGCCCCGGAGGTGTATACGCCGGTCAACACGTCGGTAATCGCGACTCCGACCTTGCAGGGGGTGCCGTCGCGCTCGCCGGTGATCCACATCAATCCGCCCACGGCGGAGAGCACCATGTCATAGCCCGGGCGGTCCTGGTAGGGACCGTCCTGGCCGTACGCGCTGATCGACGCGTACACCAGACGGGGATTCAGTTTGCGGAGCGTGCCGTAGTCGAGGCCGAAGCGTTTCATCAGCCCCGGCGTAAAGTTCTCCACGAGGACGTCGGATCTCGATGCCAGCTCCCGAACGACTTCGATCCCCGCGGGTTGTTTGAGGTCGACGACGATCGATTGCTTGTTGCGGTTGCAGCAGAGATAGTACGCGCTCTCGCCGCCGGCGAACGGCGGTCCCCACGTTCGTGTGTCGTCCCCCGTGCCGGGACGTTCCACCTTGATCACTTCGGCGCCCTGGTCGCCAAGGATCATCGTACAGTACGGCCCGGCGAGGATGCGGGAAAGGTCCAGGACGCGATAGCCGCTGAGGGGAAGATCGGGTGAAGAATCGGGCATGTCCCCATGATATCCGGACCGGCCCGTCTTGTGAACGGTAAATATGACCAGTGGTCGGAGGTGGTGATATATGGTGATATAAATGACGGCCGGGCCGATTTGCCACCCTCAATGCCTTAAAAGAACCCCGCATAACCGGACCCGTCCGGGTCCGGTTATCAACGCAGCCCCTCGCCGGTCATATAATAGCGCGGGACGCTTCGCAGCCCCGCGCCGGTCATATAGTAGCGCGGGACGCTTCGCAGCCCCTCGCCGGTCATATAATAGCGCGGGACGCTTCGCAGCCCGTCTGACGCAGCCGTTCATGCCAGACCCGCCTTTTCATTCAGGCCCGCCCCTTCATGCAGACCCGCTCTTTCATGCGTAGCCCGGCTACTCCTTTTGTTTGACATAATTCTCCATATGCCGACGGCCGTATACGCGCTCGGCTTCGAGCATATTGTGCGAAGCGCACAGCAGCCTGAGATTATGGA
>CBDVDJ010000293.1:0-4678 GCA_965372695.1 uncultured bacterium | reverse complement strand
CTCCAGCCGCCGAAGAGGTTGTCGTTGCTGACGTGCGAAGTGCCGAACACCGCTTCCTCGGTGAAGAACATGTGCCACTTGCCGTTGCGCTGCATGATGAAGACCGATTCGAGCACATGCCATGAGTCGTGGACGTACAACGGACCGACGTCGGTCCAGTTGAACATGTCGTCCGATTCCGCGCACGCGATGGCGCCGAGGCCGGTGTTGGTCTTGGCCGTCACGAACATGTAGTATTTGTTGTTGTATGCGATCACGTGGGGGTCGCGGGCGTGGCACCAGATCGACTCGTCCCATTGCGCCCAGATCGGGTCGGGATGGTATACCGACCACGGAATCTTGGTCCATCTGAAAAGGTCGCTGCTGAAAGCCATGCCGGTCTGTTGAGCGTGAACGGTGTTAACCCCGGTGTAGTACATATACCAACCGAAATCAGGAACCGGTACGAGGTGCGGCGCCCACAGCGCGTGGTTATCCCACGTCCCCGGTTCCAGCACCGGTTCCAGCATTTCCCAGTGGAGAAAATCGGTGGTTTTGGCGTGCCCGATGTCGACGGCGGGGTCGCCTCGAAGGTAGAGCAGGTGGTACTCGCCGTCCTTTTCCACGACGCAGTGGTCCAGGACGGGCATCGGTTTCTCGTTGAAGTACCCTTGTTCGAAATCAAATTTGACCAGCCCGAACGCAGGCGTGACACAGGCACACGCAGCAATAGCGATCGCCGTTATTACAACGATCGCTCCCCGTGTGTCAAAATGCATCCTGATCGGGTCGGGCCGTAACGCACTAGTTGTTTTCATGCCCAGAGTTCTCTAGTTGGTGGTCCGTGTGCTACTCGCTCCGGTAACGGCAGGGTTTGTTTTGACCCGAGGTCATAATAACATAACTTATTGACATTATCAAGTTTTGCGGCGACAGTGGCGTCCGGTGGCTGGAGCGGCCTTCTAAATACCTTGTTTTATGAGATATACGTTATTCGCAGGTTCTTACTTCGGAATTCCGGTCCGGATACACATCACGTTTCCTCTGATCCTGGCGGTTTTTGGCGGGGAGGCGTGGATGGAAGGCGGCCCGGTGGCGGCGGCGCGGGCGGTGTTGCTGATCCTCGCCGTGTTTGTTTGCGTAGTGCTCCACGAATTCGGACACAGCCTCCAGGTTCGTCGCTACGGCATTGTCGTGCGCGACATCGTTCTGCTCCCGATCGGCGGGATGGCTCGCGCGGAACGTATCCCCGAACAACCTCGACAGGAAATCATCGTCGCCATATCGGGGCCCCTGGTCAATTTTGCCCTGGCGTTGATCCTCTACGCGGTCATGGTGGTCCTCGACCGGCCGATGAATCCAGGGTTTGATTTCCTCGCCAGCCTGCTCGCGATCAACCTCGTGCTGGGGTTGTTCAACCTGATTCCCGCCTATCCGATGGACGGTGGCCGCATCCTGCGCGGATTACTGGCCACCCGGCTTACCTATCTCCGCGCGACACGGTACGCGACCTCTGTCGGCCAACTGATCGCCCAGGGATTCGTCGTACTTGGCTTCGTGTACCACGAGTTGATCATGTTGCCGGTGATCGCGATGTTTATTTTCTTCGGTGCGATGACGGAGGAAAGCATGATCCGCGTCCGTGTCATGCTGGGCGGGCGAACGGTACGCGAATTCACCGATCCGCTGCCGTCTGATTTTTCCGACGCCGGGGCAGGACGGCGGCCACTCGTCGACGTGGACACCCCGGCGACGCAGGCGTACTACGCGATGAAGTCGGCGAACGGACGCCCTGCGGTTGTCGTCGAAGACGGCGCGCCGATTGGAGTCCTCAGGTTCGATCGTCTCGCGGAGGTTCTCCGCTCCGACTCGCTACCCGATGCTGCCCGTTGATGCCGTTCCGGTCCGGTTGTCCGCTATCGTGGCGCACGGTTTCGGGTCGCGTCGCCGCGTCCCACCGCGGCCATTCGTATTGTTCCCGTAATGCTTCGTTATTCCGCGCGCGGTACGCCTCTTGCTCGCCATGGAGAGAATGGCCGATCAGGCCCATTCCTGAGGCAAATTGCATCAGAAGCGTTCCAGCAGTATCGCATCTTTGGGCACAAACGCCGGGAGGACGCCATGCCGATCACTCTCAACCCGACCGACACGCACGAGTCGGAAGTTCTGTACAACCAGGCGATGGAGCTCCTCAGCCGCAATCACGTACGCGCCGCAACGCAGCGCTTCGAGGAAGCACTGCAGATTTCACCGAACAACTCAGTATATCTGTCCTACTATGGATTATGTGTGGCGATGGACAGGGGTGAAATTCAGTCGGCGCTGAAACTGTGCGAGCGTGCCGTGAAGATGGAGCCCAGAAATCCCGTGACCAGAGTCAATCTCGGCAAGGTTCATCGTCTCAAGGGTGACAACTCGAAGGCGTACGAAATGTTCATCCAGGCGTGGAAGAGCGACAAGACCCATCCGTCGGCTGCGTCCGAGTTGTCGCGCATGGGAATACGGCGTCCTCCGGTCCTCACTTTTCTGTCCCGGTCGCACTGGCTCAACAGGCGGCTGGGGATGTGGCGTGCCTACCTCGAACGGAGCAACGCGTAACGGCGCGTGCCGTCCGGATCGTGCCGGTGCAACTATCCGGTTCCGGACTCCGTTCCTTCCTGTTATATTTCAACGGGGTCCCGTTGACATGCCGGCGCCGTAAAGGCGGCGCCGGGCCCCTTGTTCATACCATGATTCGTATCATTCTATTGATTGCCGGCATTGCCGTGCTGGCCGCGTGCGCCCGGTATTCCGGGGGTGAGTCGGCCGGGAAGCGGGCGGAACGCCTCAATGCTTCCAAGGCCGAGGCGCGTTCGCTCGTCGATGCCGGGCAGTGGGAAAAGGCCGTTGCAGTTCTGGAACCACTCTGCGAAGAAGCGACGGGTGATGAACAGTTGTTCGTCATGCTCGGCGAATCGTACCACGCCGTTGGCCGGACGGCGGACGCGGTCGCTGCTTTCGAGTCGGCGATCCGGCTTGCCTACCGCGACTATTACGCGCACCTCAAACTCGCCAACCTGCTCATGGAAACCGGCAGGACAGGCCGCGCGCTCACGGAATACGAACTGGCCGCGCAGTTCGGCGACATGGACCCCGTTACGCGCTACAACTACGGCCTTGCCCTCTACGATATGGGTCGGCCCGACCGTGCGCTCGCAGAGTGGCAAACCGCGTACAGTCTCGAGAGCGACAACCCGCGCTACGCCGAAGCAGTTGGTATCGGACTTACACAGAGAAAGCCCGCCGAGGCGGTGACGTGGTTCGAGAAGGCCGGGGAACTCGGCGCCGGAGGAGCTTCCTTTCACAACAACTTCGGGCTTGCGCTGCAGCGTTCGGGCGATCGCCGGCGGACGGCGAGCGAGTTTGCCGAAGCAGTGAAAGCCGCGCCCGGCGACGAAGAGTACCGTTTCAACCTGGCGGCGGCGTACATGAACATGGGGGCGTTTCGCGAGGCGATCACCGAGTGGGATACGCTGACCGTGCGATTCGGAGAGAGGTGGAGCTACACGGTCTACCGTGGAAGGGCGCTGCTGGAGCTGGGACGGTACGCCGAAGCCATCGCGGCGGTAGAGCCGATTCTCGCCGAGTACGATTCGGGAGATCTGGCGGCCGCGGGGGACCGGCTCGACCGCACCCCTCCGGACCGTGGAGAGGCGCTGGAGGTGCTGGCGATGAGCTATCGCGGCCAGGGGGATCTGCCGCGGGCCCTGGGGCTGATCCGCGACGCGGTGGAGGAGGGACCCTCCAACGTGTCGTTCCTCAATAACTATGGTGTTCTCCTCGCGGAGAGTGGTAGTATCGACCTCGCTAAATCCCAGTGGAAAAAGGTGCTGGAAATCGACGGAGACAACGCGGCGGCGCGGAAGAATCTTTCTGCCATGGAGCCGTAACAATCGGCTGTGCGTGAACGTAGTACCGACGAGGCTCATCAAAGAACAAGAGAGCTCGTAAAGGCAGGTAGCGTGATGTTTTGTAAATACTGCGGCAAGGACGTCGAGGACAAAGCCGAAGTCTGTATCCACTGCGGACGGCGGCTTCGAAGTTCATTCGTCTCTTTTCTGGAAAGCAGCGAATTCACGCAGCTACGTCCGCAGAAATCCGTCAAAAGCCCGGGACTGGCGGGCTTTCTCGGGTTTTTCCTCTCGTGGTTCTGCATTGGTCCGGTGGGATACATGTACCTCGGACAGTGGAACTGGTTCTGGCTGACGTTTCTCATCTCGATCCTGGGTTACGCTCTCACCGGTGTCATCGGCGCCTGGGTCGTCTTTCCGTTCATCTTCGCGTTCCATCAATACCAGATGGCGAAAGACCTGAACGTGAAGTTCGAGCAGAACCACGCGCCGGATGACAGAAAGGCCGCCGCAGATCTGGATGCCGGCGCCGGGCCGCGCGCACCGCACGAATCCAGCTGACACATTCTTTCCCGAATAGTCGAACATGGACCTTCCGTTCACGGAAACCGGCGGTGGTGATCGCCGCCGGCCGCTCGCCGACCGTATGCGACCCGGATCCCTTGACGACCTCGTCGGTCAGGAACAGATCGTGGGGCCCGGCACGCTGCTGCGCCGTTCGCTCGACGCGGGCCACCTGTCGCAATCGATCCTGCTGTGGGGGCCGCCCGGCTGCGGCAAGACGACACTCGCGCGGTTGATCGCGTCGA
>CBDVDJ010000292.1:0-4688 GCA_965372695.1 uncultured bacterium | reverse complement strand
CCGAGATTCAGGTACACGATAAACACCGAAAATCCGCGGGACGTCAATTGTCCGACCTCGGTCCGGGCTTTCTCCGAACCGCGGAATGAACTGATGTGGATGAGGTATTGTCCGCCCCAGTTGTTTTCGAGGTCATCCATCACGAGTATGTCGTCGGAAGAGACCACGCCGGCCTCGCCGGCCGGCTCTGGATCCGGCGGCGCGACCGTCGTGTCCGGGGCAACGGCTACCACCGCCGTGCTGTCCGCCAACGTGCTGTCCACCACCGCCACCGGCTGCGTGCCGGTCCCGGCGTCGGCCGGGCGGTCACCCGGCCGTGTATCCGAAACAGCAGACGAGCTGGTCGTCTGCGGAGGTTCCGATCCGCCTCCGCCGGTCCGTTCCTCCTTGAACCACCACACGAGAAAAACGATTACAACCGTTGCGACAACAGCAGTTGCAATTTTGGGAATCAACGATGAATATTTCTTCTCTTTGTACTGCGACGCGGCTGATTCCTCTTCGAACTCGACATCAGCGACCGGGGCAACCGTGGCCGGTGCGGGTTTCGGTGTCCGGGCCGGGGTGGGTCTCGGTGTCTCGGCCCGGGGGGGTCTGGGCGGTACGGGCGGGGCTATCTCCTCGAATTCGGGTTGCGATGGCGGCGCGGCTGGCGGGGGCGCGGCGGCGGCATCACGGGGCGTGACTCTCACGCTGAGCAGCTCCGTTTCCCACTTCGAAGCGATCTGTTCTTCGACAGGATCGACGATGGGGCCCCCCGCTCCGGCGAGTCTCACCAGAATCGGTACGTCGACGGCTCCGATCAGCGGGTGGAGCGCTCCTTCGTCGTTATACAGGGGGCCGCAGAAGACCGCGCAGCGACACTGCGACACGAGACGGCGTGACGCCTCCTCAAAAGCGTTGAGCACGAACGGCATATTCTTGGTTACCGGAAAGGACCCCGCCCCCACCACGTGGACACCGCCGTTCGTTTTCTGGGTGATAACGCCGAGCGAACTCCCGTAGAGCAGAAGGTCGAGGAATCCGAGCGCGTCCTTCTGCGGGACGACTCCACTGAGGCCGACCTCCAGAAACCCGCAATCGACGAGCAACGCCGTCGGGATCTGCTGCGACAGCGCGGCGACGAGGGCATATCCGAACAGATCCCGGACCTCCGTGCCGTCTCCCGCGGAGAACAGATAGACGGACGCCGGCGCTTCGGCAGCGGCGCGCGTTACCCGCGGCAGCAGCGACTGCAACGGCTCGTGCAGCGCGGGCACCAGCTGGCCAGAATTAAAGCCTTCCCTTAAGGTATCAACAGAAACTGCTAAATTATAAGAAGATATCTTTTCCATGACTCGTCTTTCGAATCTAATGGTCAATCATGATTGCAACGCCAGCACGGAGGCGAGAATGTCACCGAGTTCCCCATCCTCGTACGGCATCACCGATCTCATATTAATGCGAACTTCGGCGCCCCTGACCCGCGGAAAGACGGGCGGGTCATTCAACCTCAAGCGGCGCGCCAGCCGGACCGCTTCCTTTTCGCCGTCGCAGCGTATGCAGACGGCGGCCGAAGCAACCGACTCTGAACTCCAGCTCCCCCCACCCACGGCCGCTTCATCGTCTACGGCGGAGACGTCCGGACCGTCCGCGCCCAGTTTCAGGGCCGCGGCCTCAGCCACCTTGCCTGCCCGTTCCCGGATCACGTCCAGGTCGGCGAGGACCTGTGCCAGTACGGGTACTCCGGATTCCGGTCCCGGTCCGAACAGATACTGTCTCAGGATATCCTGGAGAGCCGCTACGGTGACCTTGTCGATCCGCACCGCCCGGCGCAGCGGGTTGTTCCTGACCGACGCGAGAACTTCCTTCCTGCCGGCGATGATGCCCGCCTGCACTCCCCCGAGCAGCTTGTCGCCGCTCATGGTGACACATTCCACGCCGGCATCGATTATGCCGGCGACGGGTTCGTCGCCTCCGATTCCGGCCCCGCGATAATCAAACACCGCGCCGCTTCCCAGGTCGTAAACAAGCCGGCAGTTCCTGGCGGCCGCAACGCGCACCAGGTCCACGTGCGACGCCTCGCTGACGAACCCTTCGATGGCATAATTGCTCTTGTGGACCTTGAGCAGGACGTCCCCCTCCACCGCGACTTTTTCGTAGTCCTCGGCGTAGGTGCGGTTGGTCGTCCCGACCTCGATGACCTCCGAAGAAGCGTGCCGGAGGATTTCCGGCAGACGGAAGCTGCCGCCGATTTCCACCAGTTCTCCGCGCGACACGATGACCCGCCCCGGCGGAGAAAACGCCCCGAGCACGAGGTAGACGGCGGCCGCGTTGTTGTTCACAACCATGGCATCTTCCGCCCCCGTCGCCAGCGCCGCGAGGCGGTTCAACGTAGTTGCCCGCTTGCTGCGCCGCCCGCTCTCGAGATCCACTTCGAGGCTCATATAGTGCGCAAGCGCTTCATCGACGGCCCGGCGCGCACCAGCGCCGATAACGGCGCGGCCCAGATTGGTGTGGAGGATCACGCCGGTCCCGTTGATCACGCGACGCTGCCCCCCGCGCTCCAGTTCAACGCAAACCTTCCCCACCCGTGTCACGACCCAGTCCCGCACAGAATCCCGGGACGCGGGGTCGACACCGGACGACGTCCTGGCCAGATCGCGATACTCCTGAACGACGGACCTCACCAGCCGGGTCCAGGGAAACCGCGGATGTTGTTTCCTGGGACCGGTGAGCCGCTCGTCGGCCAGAATATCGTCCACGGGCGGAATCGCCCGCAGCGCCTCTTTGCTGTTTTTATCGCTCATGATTGCTGTCCGGATGACGTGCTAGTAACTATCACAGCCCTGTTTTGACCGTCAATCGTTATTAATTCCAACCTTTTGGTGTCCCGCTTCCCGTCCAAAGTCCTTGATGGACCCGACGATTTCTGTTATCGCAGGGGTAATGAAACAACGCCTTCAAATCCCGCTAGCGCTCCTGGCCGTTCTGGCCGGCATCGCCACCTCGTGCGGGGCGCCCCCGAAGCAGCATTCCATCGACCGATTATACCGCGGTCTGTCGGAACCGCTCCCACGAATCGACCCCTCCGCGCTGAAGGGCCGCCGGATTCTCATCGACGCCGGTCACGGGGGGCATTTCCGGGGCACCGTCGGGAGCGAGGGTCTCGAAGAAGCGAGCGTCAACCTCGGTGTCTCGCTCTACCTGTGGGGCCTGCTCCAGGAGGCCGGCGCCGACGCCTACATGACCCGTTCGGTCGACCGCGACTTTCTCACCGAAGAGGATTCGTCGCTCGCGTCGGACCTCCGGACCCGCGTGGCGATGGCGGATTCGATCCGCCCCGACGTACTCATTTCGATCCACCACAACGCCCAGCCGAAGAGAGATCCGGCGAAGAACTCGGTTGAAACCTACTACCGGGCCGGCGACCCGGCATCGCTGGATCTGGCGTTCGCCGTCCACCGCCACCTCATGCGGAATCTCGGCATCGAGAACGGCATCGTCCGGCAGGGCAATTACCTGATCCTGCGCGAATCCGACGCGCCCGCCGTGCTGGGCGAATCCAGCTACCTGACCCACCCGGGAGTGGAAGAAAAAATAAAGCTCTCGGAGTCACAGAAACTGGAGGCCGAAGCGTACTTCCTCGGCCTCCTCGAATATTTCGGCCGCGGGATTCCCCGTGTAACGTGCCTCTCACCGGTCGACTCGCTCTACGAGGCGGTGCCCGAACTCGTGTATTCGCTCGAAGACGACGGGGGCGCCGGTATCGATCCCGACGGCATCACCATGACACTCAATGGACGACCCGTTCTGCCCCGCATCGACCCACTGGCCCGGCGGGCGGTCTGGAACCCGCCGTGGGACCTCCCCAACGGTGCGTATCAGGCGACCATTTCGGCGAGGAACACCGGCGGCAACACGAGCCCCCTGCTCTCCACGCGATTCGCGATCGATTTCGAACCCGAGTTTGCCGCTTTCGACGTCCAGCCGCCGATGGCTCCCGCCGGCGCCGGCGCCGTGCGGGCGAGGGTCCGGCTGCTCGACCGCCGGGGACTGCCCGTAGCGGACGGCACCGGGGTACGGATCGTCGCGGCATCGGATACCGTCGAGACGGTGGTGGCGGCCGGATCGATCGACGTGATCGTTCATACCGGACCCGGCGGCGACGCGGCCACCATCCGTATCGAGTGCCGCGGGAAATCGTTCGCGCACTCTCTCACCCGCGCATCCGAATCCGGCCCACAAACCCGGGCGGGTATTGTGCGGAACGCGGTGACGGGACAACCCGTGAGAGTCGCCGTCATCAGGCGCGACGGCGGGACCGGAACGGACGTCTCACACGCGGGCGAGTTCATCTACCGGCGCATAGACCCTTCGAAAGCCGGGACCGCCGATTCGGCCGATTCGTTCCTGTCGATCGAAGCGCCGGGATACATCCCTCTCTTTATCGCGGGCGGCTCTCCACCCGACACGGTCGACCTGACCCCGTGGTTCGGGGGCGCCCTCACCGGGTTGAGATTCGTGCTCGATCCCGAGGGCGGAAAGGCCTCCACGACGGGAATCGGGAAGCTGGGCCTGTCCGGCGCCCACGCCAACCTCCAGGTGGCGCGCTACCTGGCCGGATACCTGAGGTCCGCCGGGGCCGCGGTCCTGCTCACACGGACGAACGACGAGGTGCGAACGCCGGAAGACATCGCCCGCATGAC
>CBDVDJ010000291.1:0-4689 GCA_965372695.1 uncultured bacterium | reverse complement strand
TTTCATGCCGTGCCGGTGGCGACGATCGCCGCGGGTCACGCCGTCCACGACACGTTTACCGCGTTCCTCCCTCCGCTGCTGCCGGTATTGATCAACAAGTTTCTCCTGTCAAAAACGGAAGCTGGTCTGCTCTCGGTGTTCATGCAGGCGCCGTCTCTGCTGCAGCCGTTCATCGGGCATCTGGCCGACCGGTCGGGCCTGCGAATGGCGGTCGTGATGGCGCCGGCAATTACGGCGGCGGCAATGAGCCTGCTCGGCGTCGCACCCGGATACTGGGCGCTGGCGGTTCTGTTGACGATCGCGGGTTTCAGTTCGGCCGGTCTTCACGCGGTAGCGCCGGTGGTGGCGGGCAGACTCTCGGGCCGGAGCCTGGGCCGCGCGATGGGGATGTGGATGGTGGGTGGCGAGGCGGGCCGCACGATCGGGCCGATTGTGATCGTTACCGCGATTGCGGGGCTGACACTCAAAGGCACGCCGGTCCTCATGGTGGGCGGGTTCGCCGCGTCCGCCGTGCTGTACTTCAAACTCCGCACACTGCCGGTACCGGCGGCCGGCGGTGACGGGCGGCGCGAGTGGCGGGTGGCCATCCGCCGCATGCGGCCAGTGCTCACTCCGCTGACCGGTATCATCGTGGCGCGCGCGTTCGCCGTGGCGGGATTCGCCGTGTTCCTGCCCACGTATCTCACCGAGGAAGGAAGCCGGCTGTGGGTCGCCGGCGCGTCGCTATCCGTCCTCGAACTCGCCGGAGTGGCGGGCGCGTTGAGCGGCGGGTGGCTGAGCGATCACCTGGGACGGCGGCGGGTGATGGCGGCGGGGCTCGTCCTCACCGCGTGCTTTGCCGCGCTGTTTCTGGTTTCCGGCGGATGGGTACGCTACCCGATGCTGCTCGGGCTGGGATTCTCGCTGTTTTCGTACGGTCCCGTCGGCATGGCGCTCGTCCAGGAACAGTTTCCCGAGAACAGGGCCCTCGCCAACGGCATCTACATGTCGATCGCTTTCATCATCCGCTCGCTCGCCGTGGTAACGATCGGCGCGATCGGCGACGTGTACGGCCTCCAGACGGCGTTCGCCGTCGCCACCGCCCTGGTGGTGTTCGGCGTACCGTTCGTATTCATGCTCCCGCGGCGGCCGGCCCGATCCTAACCTTCGTGAATCCTGCGCATATCGGCGGCCTTTTCCTTGATCTCCGCGAGGTCCCGTATCATTTCGCTCCAGCCGTACCACAGCGCGTAGTCGGGGTTGGCGTGAAAGGTCCCCTGGAACGCCCGCATACGGTGCTTGAGGTGCATCTCGAAGAGCGTCTGCTCGATCGTCGTCGGCGCGTCGTGGAACGTGAGCAGGTCGGGGAACGGATAAGAGTAACCTTCGGGCACGGACAGTACGCCGTCGGTGTATAGCGCCGCCACGATGCGAATGGCTTGTGCGAGGAGGTGGTCCGCTTCGCGGATCATATCGTCGCCCTTTGCCAGCTCGCCCTTCGCGAAGTTTTCTGAATGGCAGTCGCCACAGATGGCGATGAGCTTCGCGCGTTCGGCGTCGAAGGACTCCTGGGTCAACCGCGCGACGTCGGCCGCCTTGATCACGTCGAGGCGTTCCGTCGGCTCTCCGGCGGGATCGAGCACTCCGAGGGCCTGGAGGATTGTTACCTGGTCGGCTTTCCACTGTTCGTCCTCGGGCAGCGGGAGCCGCACCGCGAGAAATCCCCACGGGGTCCGGACTTCGTGATCGCCGTCCGACATGTGACACGTCTGGCACGTCGGCGCCGGTGTCGATTCGGGCAGGACACCGGACTGCTTGAGCAGGTAGCGGACGCCGTGCTTGGACGACGACCACATCTCCCACTGGGGGTGGTCGAATCCCATGTGACACGTCTGGCACGCCTGGGGTTCACGCGCTTCCTTGACGGAGAACGTATGGCGCGTGTGACACGCGTCGCAAGAGGCGTGTCCGAAGATCGAGCCCTGCTTTTTGAGCGCTTCGATTTCTTCTTCCGATTTGAGTCCGATCTTGTGACAGCCACCGCACCCCTTCATACCGCCGGTCATGGCGTGCGGCAGGGCGTGGGTCGTCGGCATCGCCTGGTACGAGGCCCAGCTCAGCGCGTGCTTGCCGCGCGAGAACTGTTCGAACTGTGTGTCGTGGCACTGCGCGCAGGTATTGGCGGTGATGGTCTCGAGTTTGTCGACGTCGTCGGCGCCCTTGTGACCGCCACCGTGGCAATCTTCGCACGACACGTCTTCACCGCTGTGGACGCTGAGCTCCCAGTCGATAACGATATTGGGCGTGATGTCGCGATGACACGTCACGCAGTCGTCGGCGGCCGCCACGGCGGCGCCGGTCACAACGGCCGCAACGACGGCGGCCAGCAGCAGTATGACTCTCATGTCGAACCTTTCTGAATCGGGCGTGAAAACCGGCTTTAATCACAGTTGCGTATGTGATTATGTTGTATATTAGCGCGAAACCAGAAACGTGTCAACTCCCTCCCGTCAATGCAACCTGTTGTAGTTACACTGTTTACATTTCACTCGGTAATAAAGCCTGAATTCTGACATTGAATTAACCCGTGCCGTCGGGTGATAGTGGAGCTGATGAGTGAAAAGGTCGAAATAGACGGATCGTACGGCGACGGAGGCGGACAGGTTCTCCGTACCGCGCTCAGCCTGTCGGCCCTGACGGGACGGCCGATGGGCATCGAGTCGGTGCGCGCCGGCCGGTCGAAACCCGGCCTCATGCCGCAGCACCTGACGGGGGTGCTGGCGATGGCCGACATCTGCGGCGCGCAGGTCGACGGCGCTCGGCTCGGTTCGACGGAGGTCGAATTCGAACCCGGCGGTGCCGTCCGTCCCGGCGAGTACACATTCGACATCGCCGACGCCGCCCACGGGGGCAGCGCCGGTTCGGTCACGCTGCTGCTGCAGTCGCTGCTGCTCCCGCTCGCCCTGTCACCGGGCCCCAGTAGTCTGACGTTGATGGGTGGTACGCACGTCGATTGGAGTCCCACGTTCGAATTCATGACGGGCGTTCTGTTCCCCATCCTGGACAGGATGGGATTGGCCGCGACGGCCAGGCTGGTGTCGTGGGGGTTCTATCCGAAGGGCGGGGGCCGGATCAACGTCGACATCGAACCGGTGGAAGCGCTCGCTCCGGTGACGCTGATCGAACGCGGTGAATTGAAACTTATTCACGGACGCGCCATCGCGTGCAATCTCAAATCGCACATCGCCGTTCGCATGATCAACCGGTCGCGCAACATCCTCACCGCGCTCGAGGTGCCGGTGAAGATCGACCCCGAGCGCGTCAAAGCGAAAAGCGCAGGGGCAGTGCTGTTTATCGCGGCGGAGTACGAAAACCTGACGGCGGGATTTTCCGCGATGGGCGAACCGCACAAACCGTCGGAAAGGGTCGCCGAGGAAGCGTGCGGGGAACTGGTCGAGCACCACGAGAACGGCGTCCCGTGCCCTCCCCGTCTCGCCGATCAACTGCTGCTGCCCGCCGCCCTCGCGAACGGCCGCTCCGAGATCCATACCAGCCGGATTACCCCCCACCTGCTCACCAACGCCCACGTGATCGAGCAGTTCCTGCCCGTGAAAATCGAGATCGACGGCGACGAAAATCATCCCGGCGTGATCGTCGTCGATAACACGGGTTCCTGATTGTCAGCGCGATAAAATCAAAACAGAGAGAGTCTGCCGCCTTCCCAGCCAGGAAAGAGGGCCCCGTCGTCGGTGAGACCGAAGTGCGTTCCCGCCACCTCGGCGAAGACGCTGCGGAAGTCCACCGCGACCGGGAGGTCACGTCCGTCTTCGAGTTCTTCGCGGCGCAGCGGCGGCACCGAGCCGTACACGCTTCCGCCATTGACACCGGCGCCGATGACAAACAGACACGACCCCCTGCCGTGGTCGGTGCCGCCGGATCCGTTTTCGTGAACGGTGCGCCCGAACTCGGTCATGGTGAGTAAAACCACGTCGTCACGGTACTCACCCAGGTCCGTCCAGAACGCAGCGATCGATCGGGACAAGTCGCGGGCACGGTTGGCGAACGCCCCCTGGGCCCTGCCCTGCTGCACGTGGGTGTCCCACCCACCCGTTTCGGCAAAAGCGACCTCGAGGCCAACGCGGGACTTGATAAGATACGCGATCTGGGTCAGCGACTTGCCCAGGGGACTGCGGGGGTATTCGGCGCCGGGCGACGGCCGGTACTGCGCCACGTCCATTTCCGAGAGCGTGTGGATCGCCTCGAAACTGTCCCCCCCGACGTTGCGGAGAAGATCCTGCGACGTCTCTTCGTAGAGCGACTCAAAACCCCGCGCCGGTGGGGCTTTCATCTTGCGCTTCAACGATTTTCCGAGGCCGAACTGGGTGAGGTCGGCGACGGCGAGTGCCGGTTCGTCGCCGTAGAGCGAACGCGGTAAAGTGGCGGTAAGAGACACCGCGCGAAACGGGCTGTCTTCGGAACGACCGCTCCCGCTTTGCACCAGGACCCGGTCGAGCCATCCCGACCTCGTACCCTTGCGAAACGGCGTTCCTGTCTCCATGTAGTCCTGCGCGTCGAAATGCGATCGGGTCCTGTTGGGAGATCCGACACCATGGACGACGGCCAGAGTTCCGTCGCGGTACATCGGCGCGAGGGCGGCGAGCGCCGGGTGCAATCCAAAACCGTTTCCGAGGTCGATCAGGCGCATCCGGG
>CBDVDJ010000290.1:0-4693 GCA_965372695.1 uncultured bacterium | reverse complement strand
ATACGGCGATCGCGGTGCCGGAAACCGCGGTCTACGAAGACGGCGGCCTCGACGTGGTATTCGTGCAAACGGGAGGCGAATCCTTCGAGAAGCGGATGATCGAAACGGGTCCACGCCACGCGGGTTGGGTGAGCATCCTGGCTGGGCTCTCGCCTGGAGACCGTATTGTTACGCGTGGAGGCTATCACGTTAAATTGGCGTCGACCTCGGCGGAGATCGGTCACGGACACGCACACTGAGATACCGACTGGCTGAAAGAAAGGCTGAATCATGTTGGATAAGCTGATGCAAACCAGTCTGAACAACAGACTGATCGTCCTGCTGATCACGTTGGGAGTCTTGGTGGCCGGTGTGATCGTGACGCTCAATATGCCGATCGATGTTTTCCCGGATCTCACTGCCCCCACCGTGACCGTCATGACCGAGTCGCACGGGATGGCCCCCGAGGAGGTCGAGAATCTCGTTACGTTTCCGATCGAAACGGTGGTCAACGGCGCATCCGGAGTCCGTCGCGTGCGATCGAATTCGATCCAGGGACTTTCCACTGTATGGGTTGAGTTCGACTGGGGGACCGATATCTACATCGCGCGGCAAATCGTCAATGAGAAGCTCCAGATCATGAGGAATGCATTGCCCGAGGGAGTTGATCAGCCCGTACTGGCCCCGATCACTTCGATTATGGGCGAGATTATGCTGGTAGGATTGACGGCCGAAGAAACCTCGCCGATGGCCCTCCGTACCCTCGCCGATTTCACCGTTGCCCGGCGTATCCAGTCGGTCCCCGGTGTGTCCCAGGTCCTCGTTTATGGCGGAGAAAGTCAGCAGTACCAGGTGCAGGTCGACCCGTACAAAGTCGCGGCGAGGGGACTCACCCTGCACCACGTTGTCAAGGCCGTGGCCGAATCGAATGTCAACGCCACCGGCGGAGTTTTCGTCGACTCGGGACAGGAGTACCTCATACGCGGCCTCGGACGCATACGAAACGTCGAGGAAATCGAGCGCACCGTCGTCAGCGTCCACGACCGCATCCCCGTCCTCATCAAGGACGTGGCCAGGGTCGAGGTGGCGCCGGCGTTCAAGATCGGCACCGCCTCCATCAATAACGAAGACGGCGTCCTGCTCGTTATCGCCAAACAGCCCGAGGCGAACACGCTCGCTCTCACCGAGGACATTCTGTCGGTGCTGGAACAGCTTCGCGGCTCGCTTCCGGGGGATATCGTCATGCACACCGACATCTTCCGGCAGGCGGACTTCATCGAAACCGCGGTGGACAACGTGGTCCGTGCGCTGATTGAGGGCGCGATCATGGTCATGATCATTCTCTTCCTATTTCTCGTCCACGTGAGAACCACGGTTATCTCCCTGCTGGCAATTCCCCTCTCGCTGGTGATCGCTTTTCTAGCCCTTAAAATCCTGGGATTCTCGGTCAACACGATGACGCTCGGGGGAATGGCGATCGCGATCGGCGTGCTGGTAGACGATGCGATCATCTATGTAGAAAACGTCTATCGCAGGGTGAGGCAAAACGAGGAGTTGCCCGAACCAGGGCGCCGACCGTTCCAGGAAGTCGTGGCGGAAGCATCGAGCGAGATTCGTTCCCCGATCGTTATGGCTACCTTGATCATCATCGTCGTCTTTATCCCCCTGTTCTTTCTGGGAGGGGTCGAAGGACGCATGCTCAAACCGCTGGGCTTCGCCTACGTCATCTCGATTCTTGCCTCGCTGGTCGTGGCCGTAACGGTAACACCGGCGTTGAGCTCGTATCTGCTCCGGAATGTCACCTCCCGGTCAAGGCGGGGTGACGGCTGGCTGGTTCGCAAGCTGAAGGTGCTTTACGAGCCGAGTCTGCGCTACGTTCTGAAGCACCGGGCAATCGTCATCGGGGCGTCCTCGGTCCTCGTGGTCGTAGCCCTGACGACACTTCCCTTTTTCGGACGGTCTTTCCTTCCCGAATTCAATGAAGGGACGTTCAACGTCGCTTTTGCAACGCTCCCCGGGACGTCGTTGAAAGAATCGGACGAACTCGGCAAGATGGTGGAGGAAATCCTCCTCTCGCATGACGCCGTGATTTCAACGGCACGGCGCACGGGCCGTACCGAACTGGACGAACACTCTCTTGGCTCCCACGCGCACGAACTCGAAGTTCGGCTCGACCTGTCCCGCACCAGCAAAGCCGAGCTGCTGGAGGAATTGCGCGGCGATCTGGCGCTCGTCCAGGGATGCAACATCACCATCGGACAACCCATATCCCACCGGATCGACCACATGCTGTCCGGGACCCGGGCCGCCATCGCGGTCAAATTGTTCGGCCCCGACCTGTACCAGTTGCGCAAGTACGCCGAGCAGATTCGACAGGAAATGGAGGAGGTGGAAGGGGTGGTTGACCTCGCCGTCGACATGCAGACCGACGTGCCGCAGGTGCGGATTCGCGCCGACCGCAACCGCATGGCCATGTACGGACTTCGTCCGGCCGACCTCGACGAGCTGATCGACGTTGCTTTTCTTGGGAAGGTAACGTCTCAAGTCTACGAAGAAGAACGTCGGCACGATCTCGTCGTGCGCTACGCGCCCCGGTACCGGAAAGACCTGGAGTCAATTCGAAAAGCGCTCATCGATACCCCCGCGGGCGGAGCGATACCGCTGGAAATGGTGGCCGACATCCGTGTCGATAGAGGACCAAACTACATCAGTCGCGAAAACGTACAACGAAAAATCGTCATCCAGGCTAACGTCGCGGGCGGGGATCTTCGGGGCGCCGTCGATGGCATCCGGGAGAAGATCGATAAGAACATATCTCTCCCCCCCGGTTACTTCGTCGAGTACGGTGGACAGTTCGAAAGCGAGGAAGAGGCGACGCGGACGATGACTCTGCTCAGCGTCATCTCCATCATCGCCATTCTCGTCCTTCTTTATCTCGAGTTCGGGAATTTCCGGCAGGCCATTCTGGTGATGGTTAACCTGCCGCTGGCCCTCATCGGCGGCATTGTAAGCATTTTCTTCACAGACGGGATCATTTCGATCGCGTCACTCGTCGGTTTCATCACGTTGTTTGGAATAGCGGTGCGCTGCGGCATCCTCATGGTTTCACACTATAATTACCTGATCGACGAGGAGAAGAAACCCATTCACGAAGCCGTGATTCAAGGCTCGTTGGAACGTTTGAGTCCGATCCTCATGACGGCGGCGACCACGGGTCTCGCCCTGGTGCCGCTGGCCCTGGCCGGTAACAAGCCCGGTTCCGAGCTGCAATCTCCCATGGCGATAGTGATTCTCGGCGGACTCATCACGTCCACATTTCTCAACCTCATCGTCGTTCCCGCCCTGTTCAGCAAATGGGGGAGAAAGGAGCAGGTCGTTTGAGTGATAGCCGCCGGCATGGCTTACGGCTCCATTGCGCTACTGGCAGACGGACTCGACATGGCGTCCCATACCGCCGCCCCGGATGACTGCGACTCGAATGCAGCGTTGGCACGCTGTTTGCCACATGACAGAGCCATGAAGATCGATCAACTCTTGCAGGATATGATCAAGGCCGGCGGCAGCGACGCTCACCTCAAGGTGGGCATGCCGCCAGGTATCCGCGTTGCCGGCAGAATCCACCCCCGGGACGAAGATCGGTTAAAGCCCGAAGACACCGCCTCCGCCGCCCGTGAACTCCTCAACCAGCAACAGTGGGAGCAATTCGAGGAGTCCGGCGACATCGATTGCTCATATTCTCTGGCCGGCATCGGGCGTTTTCGCATCAATGTGATGCGCCAGCGTGGCTCCGTATCCCTCGTGATAAGGCACATTCCCGAAAATATCCCAACCATCGACCAGCTGGGACTCCCCCCCATCTGCAAAACGTTGGCGATGAAGCCCCGCGGACTCGTCCTCGTGACCGGTCCCACGGGGAGCGGCAAGTCCACCACCCTGGCGGCGATGATCGACCTCGTCAACTCGACCGTTGCAGGGCACATCCTCACCATGGAAGATCCGGTGGAATTCCTGCACCGGGACAAAAAGTGTTACATCAACCAGCGCGAAATCGGAACGGATACGATGAACTTCAACGAAGCCCTGCGTCGCGCGATGCGGCAGGATCCGGACGTCATCCTCATCGGCGAGATGCGGGACCTGGAAACGATCAATCTGGCCGTAACCGCCGCCGAAACCGGGCACCTGGTACTGGCGACGCTGCACACGACCAGCGCGATGAAATCGATCGACCGCATTGTCAGTGTGTTTCCGCCAGGACAGCAGACGCAGATCCGGCTTCAGATGGCCGGTACTCTCCAGGGCATTATCTCGCAGACACTGATCCCCGCCATAAAGGGCGGACGCGCGGCGGCGTTCGAAGTGCTGCTGGCAAACGATGCCGTACGTACGCTGATTCGCGAGAACAAAATGGCGCAGATCCCCACGGCCATGCAGACAGGAAAGAAAATTGGCATGCAGATGCTCGAAGACAACCTCAGCCAGCTGGTGGCGATGAAAATCATCAGCTACGAGCAGGCCATCGCCAAGGCCAACCACCCGGATGCGGTCAACAAACCCTACGGCAGCCTCACCCCATCGGGCACACGCTAGCTCCCGTTCTCAATAATATAATTCGGCCGGTGCGGAAGGCAGGAGATTAGTCAATGGCGGGAGTGAGGGGCCGGCCACGCCGGCCCCTCACGCTTATTACGATCACGGAGCGGTGTTAGTGACG
>CBDVDJ010000289.1:0-4693 GCA_965372695.1 uncultured bacterium | reverse complement strand
TGTCGTCGATCAGCTCGGCGACCAGATCGCCGAGGCCGTAGGTGCTGTTCTTCTGGACGTCGATTCCCTTCTCCTCGGCGCACTGAAGGCACAAATCGAAAGTGACCATCTTGTTGTTCACGATCTCTGTGTAGTGGATCGTGGCAGGCCGCAAATTGCACATTTTGCATCGAACCGCCATTGTCGAAACTCCAGTTGTGCTGTGCCGTCAATCCAGTTGGCGCAGCTGTTTGTCGACCAGCGTCAGCACGCGGTCGGCGTGGGTCGCAAAACCGCGTTTGTGGGTGACGACGACAAATGTCTTGCCTTCATCCCGGGAGAGCGACCGGATCAGCCCGTGGACCTCTTCGCCGGTGTCGTCGTCGAGGTTCCCGGTGGGCTCGTCGGCGAGCACGACATCGGGATCGCCCGACAGGGCCCTGGCGACCGCCACGCGCTGTTGCTCGCCGCCGGAAAGCTCGCCGGGCTTGTGACCGGCCCGGTCGGCGAGACCAACCTTATCGAGCCAGTATCTCGCACCATCGGCCGCGGTGCCGGGGCTCTCGCCGCCAATCATTTTCGGGACCATCACGTTCTCCAACGCGGTGAATTCGGGGAGCAGGAAGTGAAACTGGAATATGAAACCGATGACCCGGTTACGCAAGCGGTCCAGTTCCCTGCCCTTCAACCCCTGAATCAACCGTCCGCCGATCCGGACTTCACCGCTGTCCGGATAGTCCAGCGAACCCAGTATGTGGAGCAGCGTGCTCTTTCCGACTCCGGACGCCCCTACGATGCCGACCACTTCGGCCTCGCGTACGGTCAGGTCGATACCGCTGAGAACTTCTATTTCGCTTCCGGTGCTGCGGAAAGTCTTCGAAATCCCCGAAGCCTCGAGCACGATGGTGTCACCCATAAATTTATATCCTGTAGAATGATAACACAAGCCGCGTGCGGCTCTCTATAACTTATTAAATTACAATTCCTTATGCTTCCCGTCGGTGTCCGGGAGTTCCCTGTTATGCGTTTCTGATGGCGTCGACCGGCACCATCCGGCTCGCTTCCCAGCTCGGATAGACGGTAGCGAGGAAGCAGATCAGGATCGAGCTGGCGCAAACCAGCGTCAGATCCTGCCACTGGACCAGCACGGGCAGCGTCTTGATGAAGTAAACGTCCCCGGGCAGGTCGAGTTTGAACCGGTCGAGAATCTCGCAGGCGATGTAGCCGACGACAAGCCCGCTGAACGTGCCCACGACGCCGATCGCCGTCCCTTCGAGCATGAAAATCGACATGACACCTCTCGAGGAAGCGCCCATCGACCGCAGGATGCCGATCTCGGTCCGCTTTTCCATGATGACCATGGTCAGCATTCCCACGAGATTGAACGCGGCGACGAGAATGATCAGCGTCAGCATGAGAAACATCAGGATTTTTTCGATTTTCATGTAGCTGAACAGGTTCTGGTTCATGTTGATCCAGTTGTTCGTCCCGTAATCTCGAAGGGATATCTCTTCGCGCAGATCCTTGTCGAACGACGACGCCTCATACATGTCCACGAGTTTCACGCCGGCGCCCCTCAGGCCGGTCTCGAAATCGAAGAACGATTCGGCGTCGCGATAATCCATGTAAACGAAGCGGGAGTCGAACTCGTACATACCGCTGTCGAAAAAACCGATCACGCGGCACTTCTGGGTGCGTGCCTTTACGTCGCCGGCGCTGACCGTCGACGGCGCCGTCAGCAGGGTCACCTCGTCACCGAGGCTCACCCGCATCTCGACGGCGAGGTCGTATCCGAAAACCACGCCGTACACGGAGTCCGGATCCTCGAAAAACTTGACGTTGTCGTCGAACGACTCTATTTTCGGCCGGATGCTGTCGACGACGGCCGAGACGAACGCCTCCCTCTCGAGGTCGATGCCTTTGACGATGACGCCCCGGATCTTGGTCCGCCGCCCGGGGACTACCTCGTACGCGGCCAGCGCCTCCGAACGGACGAAGGGCGAGGCGGCGACGACCCCTTCGCGGCCCGAGAGCTTTTCGATGAGCAACTCTATGTCCGACCACGCCGACGGCGTCCGGGCAAAAACGAGCACGTGCGTATTGAACCCCACGATGCGCTGCCGAAGTTCGGTTTCGAACCCGTTTATCACCGACAGGACGATGACCAGCGTCATGACGCCGACGAACACGCCCCCGGCGGCAATCGACGTAATCCGCGACACCAGCGCGGAACGCTTCTTGGTCTGCAGGTAGCGTTTGGCGATGAAAAGGGCGAAACTCATCAGCCGCGGCCTTCCTCAGGCCGCATCTGGGGGAAAAAGATGACGTCGCGAATGGAGTGGCTGTTGGTGAAGACCATCGTCAATCGGTCGACACCGATCCCCAGCCCCGCGGCCGGCGGCATTCCGTACTCGAGAGCCCGGATGTAATCTTCGTCGAGTACGTGCGCTTCGTCGTCCCCTTTTTCTCGGAAGACGGCCTGCTGATCGAATCGCTTCCTTTGTTCGATGGGGTCGTTCAGCTCCGAAAACGCGTTCCCCACCTCGAATCCACCAACAAACGGCTCGAACCGTTCCACGAGTCCGGGCTCGCTGCGGTGGTCTTTGGCCAGGGGCGACAGCGCCTTGGGGTAGTCGTACACGAACGTCGGTTGAATGAGCCCCGGTTCGACCTTCTCGCCGAAAATCTCGTCGAGGGCCCTCGAGAGCGGGGCGTCGTCCCCGAGATCGACGCCGAGCCTTCTGGCCTCGGCCCGGACTTTGTCTTCCGGCATATCCCTGAAGTCGACGCCCGTTGCGTCGAGCAGCGAACCGAAAAACGAAATGCGTTTCCATGGCTGGTTGAAGTCAATTTTGTGATCGCCGTATTCGACGGTACCGTCGACGGTCAGCTCGGAGGCAATCGCTCGTATCATTTCCTCGACCATCTGCATGAAATCATTGTAGTCGAGGTAAGCGGCGTAGCACTCCATCATGGTAAATTCCGGGTTGTGCGACCGGTCGATGCCCTCGTTGCGGAAATCCTTGGAAAACTCGAACACGCGGTCGAAACCGCCGACGAGAAGGCGCTTGAGATAGAGCTCATTGGCAATACGGAGGAAGAGCGGCATATCAAGCGCGTTGTGGTGGGTCGTGAACGGCCGCGCGGCAGCCCCGCCGTATAGCGGCTGCAGGATCGGCGTTTCGACCTCGAGGAAACCCCTCGAGATCAGAAACTGCCGCATGGTTTCGACAAGACGCGACCGTGCGACGAACACGTCGCGTACGTCCCGGTTCATCACAAGATCGACGTAACGCTGCCGGTATCGAATCTCCTTGTCGGTCAGGCCATGCCACTTTTCGGGCAGCGGCCGGAGCGCCTTCGAGAGCACCTCGAACGAATCCACCTTGATCGTCAATTCGTCGGTCCGGGTCCGGAACACGGTGCCGCGTATCCCTATCAGGTCCCCGACTTCGACGAGCTTGAAGGCCGCATAGGGCTCTTCGCCGAGGCCGTCCTTGCGCGCGTAGAACTGGATGCGATCGGTGGCATCCTCCAGATGGCCGAACATCGTCTTGCCGTGCCCCCGCAGCGCCATTACCCGGCCAGCCAGCGCAACGGAAGCCTCCGCCTCGATCAGCGCCTGCTCACCGGCCTTGACCGCGGCGGCGCCGTGGGTCACCTCGTACCGGTAGGGGTAGGGGTTATGCCCGGATTCGCGGAGTTTTTCCGTTTTTTCGATCCGGAGAGCGCGGAGCTTCTCGAAACCGTGTTTTTCCTGTGAATCGTTGTTCTGGTCGTTCATAACGGGGCTGAATATGCGAAATCGCGCACCGGCTGTCAAGGCCTGATTGCAGCTTAACTTGTTGTGAATTTATGTAGATACGCCTCGATGAACGAGTCGATTTCTCCGTCAAGTACCTTCTGGGTGTCCGAGGTCTGCTCGTCGGTACGGTGGTCCTTGACCATGTTGTACGGGTGGAGAACGTAGGAGCGTATCTGGTTGCCCCACGCGATCTCGGTTTGATTCTCCAGCAACTTGTCGAGCTTCTCGCGGTCCTCTTCCTGCTTTTTGGCGTAGAGCTTGGCCCGCAGGATCTTCATGGCGTTGTCCTTGTTGCGGTGCTGGGAGCGTTCGTTCTGGCACTGGGCGACGAGGCCGGTGGGCACGTGGGTAATACGCACGGCGCTGTCGGTCTTGTTCACGTGCTGGCCTCCGGCGCCGCTGGCCCGGTAGGTGTCGATATGGAGGTCGTCATCGCGGATTTCGATCTCGATGGTTTCGTCGATCTCGGGATAGACGAACACGGACGCAAACGAAGTATGCCTCCGGTTACCGGCGTCAAACGGCGATATGCGAACGAGCCGGTGAACGCCGCTTTCCGACTTGAGGTTGCCGTACGCGTTGGCGCCGCGTATCTCGATGGACGCGCTCTTGATGCCGGCCTCATCGCCGGGCTGGACGTCGAGCATGCGCGCCTCGAATCCTCTCTTCTCGGCGAAGCGGGTATACATCCGCATCAGCATCTCGGCCCAGTCCTGCGACTCGGTGCCGCCGGCGCCCGGGTGAATGGAAAGAATCGCGTCGCGCGCGTCGTCGGGACCGGAAAGAAGCGTATTGACCTCCTGGCGGTCGAGTTCCGCCGTCAGGCTTGTCAGCTCGGATTCGACTTCACCGGCGAGAGATTCCTCGCCTTCTTCACGGGCGAGTTCGAGGAGCTCGATGCTGTCGGAA
>CBDVDJ010000288.1:0-4699 GCA_965372695.1 uncultured bacterium | reverse complement strand
CGCCATTTCGATTGCCGGCAGTGCGTCGTTCTCGCACGCGAACACCAGGATTCTCGGCTTTTCCTCTGATTCGTCCGGCATGGAAATCGATTTGATCATCTGCGACACCATGTTGACGGTGTAATTCTTGAACGAGATGATCCGCTCCGGACACGCACCCAAGCACACACCGCACCGCCGGCATCGCGCCGGATTGGGCACCGGCGTTCCTTTGTCGTCTTCGTCGATAGCGCCGAAAGGACACTCTTCGGTGCAACGCTTGCACTGCGTGCACTTCTGCAGGAAGAACTCCGGATAGCTCGTGTCACCCGAGCGCGGGTGCAGCGCGGCCCCCCTTTCTACCGACTCGACCGCCTGGATCGACTTCATTGCGGCGCCGTACGCGTCGTTGTCGCACGTCGCCAGATCCATGGGCGCCCGCACCCCGCCCACGGCAAAAATCCCGGTGCGCCTGGTTTCGTACGGAAAGCAGATGAAGTGCGAGTCGGGAAACCCGTACTTCAGCGTCGGCAGGTCCGTGCCCTGCCGGTAGTTCAGGTTGAGGATCTTCGCGCCCTTCTCGGCCGACGCCGCTTCCTTCTTGCCGTCCGCCGTCTTCGCGCCCTCATCGGTCGCGGAGGCGGGCTCGTCGTCGACCTGGGTCGACGGAACCATGCCGGCGGCGAGAACCACCATGTCGGCCTGGAGCCGGATGTTTTCGCCCAGCAGTGTTTCCTCGACGTCGATCGTGATCTTTCCGTCGGCCCCGGGCGTCACTCCGGCGATTTCACCCTTGGTCAGGAAGACGCCTTCGTCCTCCTGGACGGCGGCGTAGAAGCGCTCATACTGAGCCGGCGTGCGCATGTCCTTGTATATGATGAAGACTCTGGCATCCGGGTACTGTTCCCGGACGTACATCGCCTGCTTCAGGGAAACGCGGCAACACACGGCCGAGCAGTACGGCAGGTGATCCTCGTCGCGCGAACCGGCGCATTGAATGAACACGATGCTCTCGATCGGCTTTCCGTCCGAGGGCCGCTTGATACCGCCGTTGGATACCATTTCTTCCATCTGTACATTCGTCACGATGTCGGCCGAGCTGCCGTATCCAAGATGAGTGAGCTTTTCGGGATCGTACGGCTTCCAGCCCGTCGCCTGGATGACCGAACCGACGTTGATTTCCGACGCCGATCCCCCGTTCAGGAGCGCTACGGCAAACTGTCCCGGCTGCCCGCTGGTTTTCTCAACGGTCGTCGACTTGTGAACGGTAATGCCCGGGTCGGCTTCGACTTCTTCGATGAGCTTCCCGCAGTCGGTCTCTTCCAGTTCGTTGTACGGAGGCCGCTTGGGAAATACCTTTTTATACTTCGTCGCCCAACCGCCCAGACGGGCCTCCTTCTCCACGAGATGGACATTGTAACCAGCGTCCGCGGCGGCCTTCGCCGAGCGCATACCGGCCATACCCCCGCCGACGACGAGGATCTCCCTGTTGGTCTCCTCGACGAGCGGGTCCGGAGGCTCGGTAGTCGCCATGCGCACCATTCCCATGCGGACATAATCTTCGGCCATCAACTGCGTGTCTTCGTCGTTCGCCGGGTGGGTCCAGACAACCATCTCGCGCAGGGCGGTCCGGTCGGTGAGGATGTTTGACCCGAAATCGAACAACTCGGGGAACACGCGCTGCGAACACGCCGCGATAACAACACGGTTCAATCCCCCGGAGGAGACGTCGGCGCGTATCGATTCGACCGCTTCGGCCCGGCAAAGCACGTCGTGGCACTTGCACAACTTCGCTTTCATCTCGCCGGTCGCCACTTCCGTCAACTTGTCGACGTCGATCGACTTGCCGATGTCACAGCCTTTGCATATAAAAACGCCGGTTTTTATTTCCATGATTATCTCCTCCTCCCCGCAGTAATGGCTTTCAGGGCGGCACCCGTTGCATCCTGTACGGACGTGGCGACATCCACGGGCCGGTTGGCGACACCCGCGCCGAAGATCCCGTTACCGCCGCCCGGTACAATGAATCCGAATTCGTCCAGCGGAATATCCACCGGCAGGGCATCGTCGGCCGTGTTCGGCACCATTCCCGTCGCGAGAACCGCCATGTCCACTTCCGTTCTCGTCATATCGCCGGTCAGCGTATTCTCCGCTTCCAGAATCAAGTTCTTGTTCTGTGGATTCTCGGTGATCTTTCCGACCTTGCCGCGGTGGAAGTAAATCTTCTCATCGGCCTTCACCTTCGTATAGAAGTCCTCCATCCGTCCCGGCGAGCGAACGTCGATGTAGAAGATGTGAATCTCGGCTTCCGGATACCGATCCCTGACGTACGTGGCCTGTTTCATCGAAACGAGGCAGCATATCGACGAACAGTACGGCAGGTGATTGTCGTCCCGGGATCCCGCGCACTGCACGAAGCCGATCTTCGTGATCCCGGCGCCGTCGGAAGGCCGCACTATCCTGCCTTCGCTCGGCCCGTTTTCGGCGGCGTAGCGTTCCATCATGACGTTGCTGATCACGTTGGGATACTTCCCGAATCCGAGGTTGTCGAGCTTCGACGCGTCGTAGGGCTTCCATCCCGTCGCCCACACGACCGCACCCACCTTCAGCGTGACCGTTCGCGGCTCCATGTCGAGTTCGATCGCATCGTACTGACACGCGTCGGCGCATTTTTTCATCCGGTCGTCGGAGGCGAACGCCGGATCCACCACGTACCGGTTGGGATAAGCCATCATATGCGGGAGATAGACCGCTTTCGTCTTGTCGATCCCATAGTTGAAATCGTTCTCACGCTCGATATCGCACACTTTTTCGCACTCGCCGCAACAGGTGCACTTATCGTTTACGTAACGGGGATTCAACCGGATCCTCACCTCGAAATCGCCGGGGGATCCCGTCACCTTTTCCACTTCGGCGAGGGTCAGGATCCTGACGTTCTCGTTGGCCCTCATGCGCTTGAGGTTTATTTCCAGTCCGCATGTCGGCGGGCACAGCTTGGGGAAATACTGGTTGGAGGTCACTACGCGGCCGCCCAGGAACGAATTGCGCTCCACCAGTACGACCTGTTTGCCCACCTCGGCGGTCTCTATGGCCGCGGTCATTCCCGCGATGCCCCCTCCGACCACCAGCGTATCGGCCTGGATAGGGTCGCCGGATCCGGCGGCCGGTTCGAACTCAGCCATGTGCTGTCTCCTTTATTCCTGATTTTATAAATACGACCGATTCGGTGCGCATCCAAAAAAAACGGACACCCCTCGATGGAACGTCCGTTTCTTTATTGTGCGATGCGGCATGGGTCTAGCCGTAAGGGTACATACCCTTCTTGATGGTGGCCAATGAGTCGAGCATATGATTGTGCTTGTTCTCGTCTTCCAGCAGGTACTCGAGCAGGTACTCCTGCACGACCATCTTCTTGCCCCGAATGGCTCCGAGCGCTTCGTCGGCCAGCTCGACGGTTTTCCGCTCGATCTCGATGTGCTTCTCGACCATCTCCCATATGTCGGCCAGTTCTTCCGGCGTCAATGTCAGAGCCTTGGTCGTGAGGCTCTCGGCGATCATTTCCTGCACGCGATAGTGCATCTGGGAGTCGCGCTGGATGATCTCCATCACGATGCGAACGATCGGGTTTTCGGTCTTGTCGATCACCATACCGGTCGACGCGACGGCACTGTTCTCGATCTTCTGCCAGCGGCGCATGTTATCGACAATCTGTTCCTGGATTTCTTTCGTCGACATTGACTCCTCCTCCCGGGCCCGCGGCCCGTGGGCTGGTATGTGCCTTTATGGCCGGTAATTGGTCTCCGCCACCGACTCGTCGTTTTGGCGACTCGTCGCTGGAGATCATAGCAGATTGTGAAAAGTTTCGCTACCCCAGTTCCGCGTCATTCTTTTTTGGCGCCGCTTTCATCCGGCTCGCCGTTACTTCCCGTCATTCGGGCCAACCCCTGCTCCAGTTCGTGCATGTTCTCGACCGCGGTATAAAAGAGAGGCGACGCGTCGATATCGCAGGCCTGGTTGTGCCGCAACACCTCGCCCGCGGGACCGGGCGGCGTGTACCCCGAGGCGAAAAACGCGGCTGCCGCCGCCAGAATAGCCACTCCGGCGAAGAATCGTAACCAGCGGATGAAAGCCGGCAAGAGAGCCGCGTCGGGATTCCCGGTACGTGGAGTCATCGGCTCGCGTCCCTTCAATGAATGGAGTCGGGAAACAGCACCATGAACGCCAGCCACGCCACTACCAGCGTCAGAATCAGATTGAACGACTGCCCCACCACGTAGAGAACGAGAGGCTTTCCGCCTTCCATGCGGCCGGCCAGCTCGCGAAAGTTGGTCTCGAGCCCGATGGCGACAAACGCGAGACAGAATAGCCACCCCCGCAGAACCTTGGTCACCGGTTTGATATACGTCGACTCGACCAGATTGGAGTCGCCTCCGGAAAGCGGCAGCACGACAAACGAGAACAACACCGAGGCCCCGATGAAACCGACGACGAACTTGGGGAACCGGAACCAGATCTCGCGAACGTCCGGTTTCTTTCCCGGCTCATGGTCGACCCGGGTGACCCAGTAGAGCGCGATCACGAACGCGAGTACGCCGATCAGGATGTTCTGAATCATTTTGACCACGGCGGCGACCTTTTCGGCCGTCGGTCCCAGCATCGACCCGGCCGCAACCACCGCCCCCGTCGAGTCTATCGTGCCACCCATCCACGCGGCGCCCAG
>CBDVDJ010000287.1:0-4714 GCA_965372695.1 uncultured bacterium | reverse complement strand
CAGGCCCGCGAGAAGAAATACGAATTGTCGGTTTTGCCCGACCGGGTGACGGGTGCGCCGATGCCGGAGATCGAAATTATCGATATGCGCTCGAGCGAAGGGCGCCGGGCACTGTTCTCGAATACCCTGATCGAAGCGCTCGACGCAAATATCGAAGCGGGAAACCAGAGCATCATTTTCCTCAACAAGAGGGGGCATGCGCGCTTCATACAGTGCAACGCCTGTGGCTGGGTGGCCGCCTGCCGGAACTGTGACATCTCGCTTACCTACCATCGCACGGACAACCGGTTGAAATGTCACTTCTGCGGATACTCCCGGGCGGTGGTGAAGCGCTGCGATACGTGCAAGAGCTCGCGGCTGTTCTACTCTGGAGTCGGCACGCAGCGCGTGGAGCTGGACCTGCAGTCGTTGTTCCCCGGCGCCGGCGTTCTTCGCATGGACGCGGATACGACCGGGGGTAAGGACGGGCACAAAAAGATCCTGGAGGAATTCAGTACGGGCAACTTCCCCATTCTTCTGGGAACCCAGATGGTGGTAAAGGGCCATCACTTTCCTGGTGTGAATCTGGTCGGGGTCCTCTACGCGGAAGAGGGGCTGAACTTCCCGGACTTCCGGTCGGCGGAGCGGACGTTTCAGCAGCTCACGCAGGTGGCCGGACGTTGCGGCCGCGGCAGCGAGCCGGGGCGGGTGCTGGTTCAGACCTTCATGCCGGACCACTACGCGTTCCGCTACCTGGTCGCGCACGACTACGATGGATTCATGAAGGAAGAACTGGAGTTCCGCCGCCAGCTCGGCTACCCGCCCTGCGCACGACTGGTTCTGGCGTCGTGCAGCGCGCGCGACGCGGGCAGGCTCAGCGTTTTCATGGCGGAGTGGGCGGCGGCGATCCGCCGGGCGTTCTCTGGAGGGCGCGTCAAGGTGCTGGGGCCGGCGCCGCCGGTGGTCGCGCGCGTCAAGAACCGGTTCCGCGAACAGATTCTCATCAAGGGCCCGCTCACCCAGGCGGACAAGGAACGGACGCTGGCCCTGTTCCGCGAGATCGTCGATCGCCGCAAGCTCGCCCGTACCATCGACCTCCGCTGGGACGTCGACCCCGAATCTTTCTTCTAGCGATATGCCCGGAGCCCCTGGAGCTACGATATTAATTGCGACAAGGGCTGAGTATCGCCCTTGGAGCTACGATATAATTGCGACAAGGGTTGACTTAGGCGGCTGTAAGTGCTTATTTTTACTTGACAATCCTGCGCGCAGTCCTTATATAAAGGGCAGGATTACCCCGGCGTGGAACCACAAGCCCACTGGCAATTCAATCACGAACCCGAAAAAAGCGATTACCTGCCCGCTCCAGTAGATAATCACCTTTATATAAAGCGCTTGCAGCTACCAGAAACCGGTTGCCAGGCATTCCAGCATTAGACGTATAATGACAGTGGGCGGTTGGAGCCGGGGTGGCGCCTTTTCAACAAATTACACGACTTCCGTCTTGAAGTGGAGGGTTACCGCATGAGATTCCTCAAGACCTGTATCGTTCCGGTCGCGTGTGTCGTTCTCGCCGCTTTCGTGATTGCCGGATGCCAGTCCGTCGCCACGACCAGCGCGAAGCTCCGCAACCAGGAGGGCAACTACGAACTGGCGATCGACCTCGCGCGTCAGGCGCTCGCCGACAATCCCAACGACGCCGAAGCGTACTTCCAGCTCGGCGTTTCCTACAGTTTCCTCGACAGCGTTGCTTACGCCTACGATAACTTCGTCAAGGCGATGGAGCTCGACCCCAAGAAGAAGAAAGACGCCGAGAACAACATCCAGCACAACTTCGCCAAGCACTACAAGCTCGGACAATCCGCGTACAAACGCGAGGACTTCCAGACTGCGACCGAAGAGTTCGTGCTGGCCGTATCCGCCGATCCGACGCAGGCCGTCGGCTATTACAACCTCGGTGTTTCTTACTACAGCCTTGCCAAGGAGATCGACGAGAAATACTACGAGGACGCGATTGAAGCGCTCGACAAGGTGCTCGAGCTGTCCAATCCCAGCGAGGCCAACTATGTCAACTCGCTCAGCTTCGCCGGCAAGGCGCTCGCCGCCGCGGGACGCGAAGATGAAGCGAGAGAGAGGTTCGAACGGCTGATCGAGGAAGACCCGACGAGCTTCGCGGTGATCGAAACCATCGGTAACGATCTCCTCACACAGAAGCAGTGGAAAGGCGCGGCCATATTCCTCGAGATGTCCGCCGAAGCCCGGTCCAAGATCGGGGCCGAGGACTTCAACCTCTACTACAACATCGGCGTGGCGCATTACAGCATGAGAGACGAGGATCCCGACGAGGTCAGAAAAGCGATCATGTTTTACGAGAGGGCGCTCGATCTGCAGGAAGATGAGCCCCAGACGATCTTCAATATTGTCGTCGCCTATATCTCGATCGAAGACTGGTACGGTGCCATTGAGTGGTCCGAGAAATACGCCAGCATCAAACCCGACGATTACCGCGGATGGCAGCTGCTCGCCCGCTGTTACAGCGAAATCGGGGAAAAGGACAAAGCTCGCGAAGCCATGCAACGCTTCGAAGAGCTGCGGGAGCAGGGCGGCCAGTAGGCTCCCGGACCGCGATTGGAATAGATATTGCACTGTTGAAGGCTGGCATCATCCGGAACCGGCCGGGCGCCCGCGCGGCGCCCGGCCCAACCCGGTAAGTCTTTGACCGCCAGGAAAATACCCTCTAAATCGATATTCCGGATTTGGCGAAACAAACGCTCCTCGCGTGGAGTAGTCAACACCGTAGCCAGTCAAAACGGAAAGATAGTGTACGGAAGCAAGTATCTCACCTCCCGGACGTTCTGCGCGTCCGGGAAAACCCTCACTTTTCTGTCTTCTACAGGAGAACCCACATGGATATAGCCGAGCTCAAAGGCAAAACAATTATTGAGCTGCTGGACGTCGCCCAAATTCTGCAGATCGAGGGCGTGAGCAGCATGCGCAAACAGGAACTGATTTTCAAGATCCTGGAGGCACAGACCCAGCAAAACGGGCTGATTTTCGCGGAGGGTGTGTTGCAGGTCCTGCCGGAAGGATACGGTTTTCTGCGCTCGGCGGATTACAATTACCTCCCCGGGCCGGACGACATTTATGTCTCACCGTCGCAGATCAAGAAGTTCGATCTCCGGACCGGTGATACGATTTCGGGACAGATCCGGTCGCCGAAAGACTCGGAGCGGTACTTCGCACTGCTCCGCGTCGAGGCGGTCAATCACGAGCACCCCGACGTTTCAAAGTCGAAACCGTTTTTTGATAACCTCACGCCGCTCTACCCCGAGGAAGCCCTCAACCTGGAGTACGACCCCAACGATCTGTCCACCCGCCTGATCAACCTTTTGACGCCGATCGGCAAGGGCCAGCGTGGTTTGATCGTCGCTCAGCCGAGAACGGGCAAGACGATCCTGCTGCAGAAGATCGCCAACGCGATCATGGCCAACCAGAAGGACGTCTATCTGATCGTGCTGCTCATCGACGAGCGCCCGGAAGAGGTCACCGACATGGAAAGGTCGGTCAAGGGAGAGGTGATCAGTTCGACTTTTGACGAACCCGCCGAGCGTCACGTGCAGGTGGCGGACATGGTGATCGAAAAAGCCAAACGCCTGGTAGAGCACGGCAAGGACGTCGTCATCCTGCTCGACAGTATTACGCGGCTCGCGCGAGCACACAACTCGGTCGTTCCCCACAGCGGTAAAATCCTCTCCGGTGGTGTCGACTCGAACGCACTGCAGCGGCCCAAGCGCTTTTTCGGCGCCGCGCGCAATATCGAGGGGCACGGCAGCCTCACCATCATCGCTACGGCGCTGATCGATACGGGCAGCCGGATGGACGAAGTAATCTTCGAGGAGTTCAAGGGAACGGGTAACATGGAACTGGTTCTCGACCGCCGCCTCACCGACAAGCGGGTTTTCCCGTCGGTTGATATCTTCCGGTCGGGTACGCGAAAAGAGGAGCTGTTGATCCCGAAGAAGGACCTGGCCAAGATCTGGATTCTCCGGAAGTTCCTCAACGATAAGCCGCTCCTGGAGGCTATGGAGTTCCTCCTGGATAAAATGGGTAAAACCAAGTCGAACGAGCAGTTCCTGAAAGCAATGAATACCTAGTTATAGTGCGAAGCCAGCGGAGCCGCTTCGCACTATCAACTTTCGCGAGTTGGAATTGCGAGCCTCAAGGCGTTGTCATATATCGGGATCGCCCCCGGGCTCGCAAGTCAACTCGCTCGGAGAGACCAATTGCTCGCAGCTCAACCCGCTCTAAGAGCAAAACAATTGAATTTGGGGTTGCTAAGTACTTATTTGACAGCTATAATCTGTACTTTGCGCCAATAATTACCCGGGAGCAGGAGAGAATGAAGAAAGACATACATCCCAAATATCATCCGGTAGTGTTCGTCGACCCCAGCGTAGGGGCCGAGTTCGTGACCCGATCGACGATGAAGAGTGAAGAGAAGCGCGACATCGACGGGGTCGAGCACTTCGTGATCAGGATGGAAATCTCGAGCGCGTCGCATCCGTTCTTTACCGGCAAGCAGAGGCTAGTGGACACCGCCGGTCGCATCGAGAAATTCCGCAGCAAGTACAACTACAAAGACGCCAAATAGTCGTCCAACCCAGTTGCTTATGGCCGAAAAGCGAGTAAGTGTAGGCGGGCAGGCGGTCATCGAAGGTGTGATGATGCGCTCGCC
>CBDVDJ010000286.1:0-4715 GCA_965372695.1 uncultured bacterium | reverse complement strand
AGTCGAGTAGTAAGCGCCGTGTGCTTTGACACGCGGCGGCGGGTCGTTAACCCTGGCGAACGGAGTGCGACGTGTGGAGATCCAGCGGGTTTGTCGTTCTGGCGCTGCTGCTGACAGCCGCCGTATTTGGCGCCCAGGTCGTTTTTCTGGGAGACGCGCCGGACGGCGACACGCTCGTCCGGTCCTCTCCCGAGCCGTCGGAGTCTCCCGATGACGTGGGACGGGCGGAGGCGCTCGCCGGGGGGAAAGGGTTCAAGACTGTTTTCGGCGACGGTCGCGGGATGCCCGGCTATCCTGTAATCCTGTCGTGGTTCATCGGGGCATCCGGTCAGCCGTTCCTTGCCGCCCGTTTCTTCCAGCTCTTTCTCGCCGCGCTGGTCGTTCCGTTCGCGTTCCTGGTATTGAACCTGCTTCTGCGGTCCCAGGGGTGGGCGTTGGCGGGCAGTCTTGTGTTTGCCGCGTGGGTACCGTTTTACCATCACGCACCGGTGTTGACGGCGTATCCGCTGTGTCTCTCCTTGTACGCGCTGTTCTGCTACCAGCTGGCCAGGCCGCAACAGGCGTACAACCGCAGTCACTTTCTTCCAATGATCGTCCTGGCCGTTCTTGTTTATTTCAAATCGGCCATGGCCCTGGTGTTTATCCCGTTTGCCCTCGTCATTGGGTCGCGGAGGGGAGGCGGCGCCCGCGGCGTTACCGTTCTGGGTCCGCTGGTGATCGTGGTCGTCCTGCTGTTGCCCTGGTCAATCTGGGTATCGGTCAGAAACGGGGATTTCATCCCGCTGACGACGTCCTCGGGGTATCGCATGTACATCGGCACGGGGGTGACGGCCGCGCCCGATACGTCGGGAACGGCCGTCCTCGACCTGCCGTCGTCATCGGCCGGGACGAACGACCTGGGCGATCCGGGCCTGGTGGCCGCCGTCCGCCGGGAGACCGCCGGCCTGGAAGCGGCCGCCCGGAATCGGGTCTATCGCCGCAACGCGCTGAACGTCTGGGTGAGCCGGCCGTTGAAGACGGTCTCATACGGGGCGGCGAAGGTGTTCCACTCGTTCGGATTCTCTTTCCGGCACGCCCGCGACTCGTTGATGGTCGTACAACTGGTGGTATCTCTGCTGCTGTCGCTGTTTTTGTGGCGGCGAAGGCTGCACCGGGAGTGGTGTGTTTTCATGTGGGGGGCGGCGCTGGTCGTGGCTCTCGATGCCTTTGTTTTTGTACCCGAACCGGGCTTGAGGACGCTGTTATTTGATTTTCCGGCGCTCGTCGTAACCGTCGTCGGGGTGGCGGCGCTCGTCCGCGGCACCACCGCAGGTCCGGAGCCGGAATCTCCGAAAATATAAGGCTATGGGGAATTTTTTTACTAGGTTATCCGGTTCATTCGTGCTAGTTTTACCCGCAAATAAAGAATCCATCAAAATCAATCGTCTCGCCAAGACTTAAGTCTATATAATTAAATAGCTTCCAAGCATCAAAGCATCCGGAGCGAGCGGTCGCGGTCGCCCTTTTTTTTGGGGTGGCTCTTTTTGCGGCGGCTGCGCAGAAGGGAGGTTCCCAATAGTAATGAGTGAGGAAAAATCATTCGTTATCGGCGTTCTCAAGGAAACGTTTCCTGGTGAAACCCGCGTGGGCCTGGTCCCCGGCGTCTTGAAACTGATCGACCGCCTCGGGGCCACGGTTATCATCGAAGCGGGCGCGGGATCCGCCGCGGGATTCGTCGACAAAGAATACGAAGAAAAGGGAGCCAGGATCGTGAGCCGCGACGAGGTGTTCGACAAGGCCGACGTGATCGTACAGGTGCGATCGTACGGCGCGAACCCCGAAGCCGGCAAAGCCGACCTGGCGAAATTCAAGAAAGATCAGATTTTAATAGCGATGGCGGAGCCGCTGGCCGAAGCCGAACTGGCCCGCGAAGTGTCGGAGACGGGTGTCAAGCTGTTCGCGCTCGAACTGGTGCCGCGTATCACGCGCGCCCAGAGCATGGACGTGCTCTCGTCGATGGCGACGGTGGCCGGTTACAAGGCCGTGCTGATGGCCGCCGACAACCTCCCGCGTATGTTTCCGATGATGATGACGGCGGCGGGCACTGTTTCGCCGGCCAGAGCTTTTATCATTGGCGCCGGCGTGGCGGGTCTGCAGGCGATCGCCTCGGCCAAGCGCCACGGCGCCGTCGTGAGCGCATACGACGTTCGACCCGCCGTCAAGGAGCAGATCGAGTCGCTCGGCGGCAAGTTCGTCTACATGGAGCTCGATTCGGAAGACGCTCAGGATTCGGGCGGATACGCCAAGGATATGGGCGAGGACTTCTTGAAGAAGCAGCGCGAGCTGATGACGGAAGTCGTCAAGGAAAACGACGTCGTGATTACCACGGCGGCGATTCCGGGTAAGAAGTCTCCCGTTTTGATCACCGAAGAAATGGTCAAGGGGATGCAGCCCGGTTCGGTGATCGTCGATCTGGCGTCCGAGCGCGGGGGCAACTGCGAACTGACCAAGGCCGGGGAAGAGGTCATTTACAACGACGTCAAGATTCTGGGCCCGATCAATATCGCGGCGACGGTGCCTTACCACGCCAGCCAGATGTATGCGCGCAACGTCGTCACCTTCATCCAGAACATGGCCAAAGACGGCGAGATCAATATCGACATGGAAGATGAAATCATCAGCGGAACGCTGGTTACCAGCGGCGGCGAAGTCGTTAATCCGCGCGTCCGTGAAATCCTCGGTATGCCCTCGGGCGATGCCGCGTAAGGGAGGTAGAGGCAATTGCAAATCGATTTCGTAACCATTTTCACGATTTTCGTCCTGGCGATGTTCGTGGGGTGGGAGATCATCACCAAGGTACCCCCCACGCTGCACACGCCGCTCATGTCGGGGTCGAACGCGATCTCGGGTATCGCTATTATTGGAGCAATTCTGTCGGCCGGATCCGGTCACTCGATGCTGACAACGATTCTCGGGTCGTTTGCCATGGGATTTGCCGCCATCAACGTGGTCGGCGGGTTCATGGTGACCAACCGGATGCTCCAGATGTTTCGCAGAAAATAAACGTGGTGAATTAAGGACAATCATCGAAGAAGAGGAATAAACGATGTTATCGATCATTAACCTTGTTTATCTGATTGCGGCAGTCCTGTTCATCGTGGGCTTGAAAGGACTGGCGCATCCGCGAACGGCGGTCCGGGGGAACGCGTTAAGCGCCCTCGGCATGCTGATCGCCATCGCGGTTACGCTCATTGACCGCAGCATTGTCAGTTATAATTGGATCATAGTCGGATTTGCAGCGGGCGGACTCGTCGGTTTGATCGTCGCGATCAAAATCCAGATGACCGAGATGCCCGAAATGGTGGCGCTCTTCAACGGCTTCGGAGGCGCGGCGTCGCTCCTCGTCGCCGGTGCGGCGCTCACCGAGGCCGTCGCGCTGGGGCAGGGGGACAACCTCCAGCTCAAGGTTGCGACCGTGGCGTCGGGCCTCATCGGCTCGGTCACGTTCTGGGGCAGCCTCGTCGCCTACTGCAAGCTCAAGGGAGTCGTCATCTCCGGCGGCAACGTAACTCTGCCCGCCCACAGGATATGGACCATCCTCCTGGCTGTCGGCGTTGCCGTGCTGGGCGTGTACCTGGTGATGAATCCGGGTGAATTGTGGGCCTACTGGGCGATCGTCGGCGTCGCGGCGGCGCTCGGCGTGATGCTCACCATCCCCATCGGCGGCGCCGACATGCCCGTCGTGATCGCGCTGTTGAACTCGTACTCGGGTATGGCAGCGGCGGCGACGGGATTTGTGCTGTCGAACTACGTGCTGATCGTGGCGGGTTCGCTCGTCGGCGCGTCGGGCATCATTCTCACCAAGATCATGTGCAAGGCGATGAACCGCACGCTCGGCCACGTGATCTTCGGCAAGCTGGAAGCGGCCGCGGACGGCCCGTCGGCGGACGAGGTATACGCGGGCAAGATCAAATCCACTTCGGCGGATGAGATTGCCATGCTGTTCGACACGGCGCAGCGTGTCGCGATCATCCCCGGTTACGGGATGGCGGTCGCGCAGGCGCAGCACGCGGTGCGTGACATGGCCGGCCTGCTCGAGGCCAAGGGTATCGAGGTCGAATACGGGATCCATCCCGTGGCCGGCCGCATGCCGGGGCACATGAACGTGCTCCTGGCCGAGGCCAACATCGACTACGACAAGCTCAAGGAGATGGACGAGATCAACGCGACCATGGATCAGGTCGACGTCGCCATTGTCCTGGGCGCCAACGACGTGGTCAACCCGGTCGCCCGCACCGACCCGAGCAGCCCGATCGCGGGTATGCCGATCATCAACGCCGACCAGGCGCGTACTTGTGTCATGATCAAGCGCAGTCTGAGCCCCGGTTTTGCCGGCATCCCCAACCCGCTGTTTGCGGCGGACAACACGCTCATGTTCTTCAACGACGGCAAGAAGGCGATCACCGAGCTGATCACCGCCATCATGGAATCGGACTAGCTTTCTACGGGGCGCCGGTCGCAAGGCCGGCGCCCTTCTTCTTTCAGGCCGGGAATCATCATGCCGAGACATACCGTATGCCGGGTGACCGACGTTTTCGACGGGGAGATGAAGGCGTTCGATGTTGGCAGGCGCCGCGTGCTCGTCGCCCGTATCGGCGAGAAGTGGTTCGCGGTGGACGACGTGTGCTCGCACGCCGAGGCATCGCTGGCGATGGGTGAACTGGATGCGGAGGAAT
>CBDVDJ010000285.1:0-4721 GCA_965372695.1 uncultured bacterium | reverse complement strand
GGCTTTCTGGGCCCGATCGTGGCGGGCATCATCCGCGGGTGGGACTGGCAGTACGTGTTCTACGCTTCCGCCGTCTGGATAGCCCTGATGGGCGTGATCACCCTGATCGTCTACAAGGAGCCGCCGCGCGACGCGGAGTCCGAGTCGAAGCGGTCGCTCGGCGAGGTGTTCCGCGGCATGATCGAAGTGGTGGGCAACGGGCGCTTCTTCCTCCTTATATCCGGCCTGCTGTTGTTACTCGTAATGGGTTCGAAGTGGCTCGAACCCATAGAGTATCTCCCGGCTTCGGCCGCCTGGCTCGCGCTCAACCTCCTCGCCGACGCGGTGCTCCGCCGCCGGAACGAGGAAGGCGGTTTCTGGCTCCTGCAGCCCATGAAGGTGGGAGAGGGGCGGTACCTGGTCTTCCTCGTATTGATGGCGTTCTTCTGGACGAGCTTCAACCAGATCTTCATGACGCTTCCCGAGTACATCCGCGACTACGCCGACACGAGCGACCTGATCGACGCCTTCGGTCCGATCGCCACGTCGATCGCGAACCTCGGGCAGCGGATCGGCTTCGACACGAGCGATTGGGGACGCGCCGTCCTCGAGCACGGCCAGGTCAAACCCGAGCACCTCATCAACCTCAACGCCCTCGGTATTATTATCGGACAGGTGGCCATTGCCTACATGGTCCGAAAATTCCAGCCGCTGACGACAATCATTCTTGGCTGCTTCATCACCGTGATCAGCTTCCTCTTCTACCTCATCGGACAGGGCGGCTGGATCATCGTCATCGCCATCCTCGTGTTCTCGGTGGGCGAGATGCTCGCCAGCCCGCGGTCCAAGGAATACGCAGGGCGCATCGCGCCACCCGAGAAAGTCGGCATGTACATGGGCTACTTTTACTGGTGCGTGGCGCTGGGCAATCTGTTCGGCGGCTTGTTGAGCGGCGGGCTCTACCAGCACTTCGGCCCTATTGACCGCGGAGGCGTGGACAACACCAACGCGATGTGGCTGATTTTCGCCGGCCTGGCGATGGTCTCGGTCGTATTGTTGTCGGTGTACGACCGGTGGATCAAGGCGCACCCGCAACAATCACAGCAGGCGTCGTAACGCAAGAGTCTTCAAACCGGGAGTACGCTCATGTTTATCCATCGTTTTCTTGTCCTTCTGTTCCTGTTGATGCTCCTCGTTCCCGCGGGCGCTATCGCCCAGCACAACGACGACGCGACCGCCAGCCACCGGTTCGACGACGCGGAGGTGTGGGCGGATCGCTTCGAGGACCCAGCGCGGGACGCGTGGCAGCTGCCCGACAGCGTCGTCTCGGTACTCGCCGTCCGTGACGACCTCGTGATCGTCGACATCGGATCGGCGACCGGCTACTTCCCCGTCCGGTTCGCAAAAGCGTGCCCGTCGGGGCGTGTATTCGGAGCGGACATCGAAGCCGAAATGGTGTGGTACCTCAACGAGCGCGCACGGCACGAAGGGCTGACCAACCTCGTCAGCATCCTCGCCGCGCCAGACGACCCCTACCTCCCGATGCGGGTAGATCTCGTTTTTCTCTGCAACACGTATCACCACATAAATGATCGCATCGATTACTTCACCCGTCTCAAGGAACAGCTGCGGCCGGGGGGCCGCGTGGCCGTCGTCGACTTCCGCGTGTCGTCACCCCGGGGGCCGCGGCACAAGCTGGAGAGGGCGACCGTCGAGTCCGAGATGCGTGAGGCGGGATACGAGCTGGCCGGCGACCACGACTTCCTTTCCGACCAGTACTTCCTCGTATTCGAAGCAAAGCCGGGAGACTGACGGTCTCCATTGAGGAAAGAGGTTGGAGCAATGCGCAAACGAAGATGGACCGCCGACAGTATCGGCGACCAGACGGGCAGGGTGGCCGTCGTGACCGGCGCCAACACCGGTATCGGTCTGGAAACAGCCCGCGAGCTGGCGAAAAAGGGCGCCACCGTTATCATCGCTTCCCGGAGCGAGGCCAAAGCCGGGAGTGCCGCGGAGGATATCAAGCGGGACAACCCGGCGGGTAACGTCGTCGTGATGATCCTCGACCTCGCCGACCTCGGGTCGGTAGAGACCTTCGCCGACGAGTTCCACGGCCGCTTCGACCGGCTCGACCTCCTCATCAACAATGCCGGCGTCATGATGCCGCCCGAATCAAAAACCGCCGACGGATTCGAACTCCAGTTCGGCACCAACCACCTCGGCCATTTCGCATTGACCGCCCGACTGCTCGATCTTCTGCTCGCGACAAACGGCTCGAGGATCGTCAACGTTTCGAGCTCGGCCCATCGCTACGGCGAAATCGTCATCGACGACCTCAACTGGGACCAGCGCCAGTACAAGGAAATGGCCGCCTACGGGCAGAGCAAGCTGGCCAACCTGCTTTTCACTCTGGAACTACAGAAACGGCTCAACAAAGCCGGAGAGGGAACGCTGACCGTCTCCTGCCACCCGGGATGGACCAGCACCGACCTGCAGAGACACTCGGGCCTCATGAGTTTCCTCAATCCGTTCTTCGGGATGAAGCCCTGGCAGGGCGCCCTGCCCACGCTCTACGCCGCCGTGTCTGGCGATGTCGTTCCCGGGGGCTTCTACGGTCCCGACGGCTTCATGCAGATGCGCGGCTACCCCGGACTCGTCGAACCGAAGGAAACCGCGAGAGATACGGCCATGGCCGGGAAACTGTGGTGTGAATCCGAGCGGTTGACCGGCGTCGAATTCGCCCTCCCGAATTCTTGATTTGCCACCTGCCCGGGTGTTCTGGTATGCTGCGGGCAGCGCGGGCACATCTCTGTCCGCGCCGTCAATCCGACTCCAACGACAATTGAATACGGAGGCAAGATACATGGCATTGATCGCTGCTGGCGCCACGGCACCCGATTTCACGCTCGACAGTCACCTGGACACAACGGTGAAGCTGTCGGACTTCCGTGGCTCCAAAAACGTTTTGCTCCTCTCTTATCCGCTCGATTTCACCCCCACTTGAAGCATCGAAATACCGGGTATGAACGCTCTTCTGGAGAAGTTCGACGCGGTTGATACCCAGGTTCTGGGTATGAGTGTGGATTCGAAATTCAGCCACCAGGGATGGGCAAAAACATTTGGTGGAATCAAGTTCCCGTTGCTCAGCGACTTTCACCCCAAGGGCGCCGTGGCCAAAGAGTACGGACTCTGGCTGGAGGACATGGGCATCAACGATCGTGCGACGGTCATCATCGACAAGGAAGGCAAGGTGCTGTGGTCGGAGTCGGTGACTCCTTCCGGCCAACGCCAGCCCGGGGAGTTGCTCGAGAAAACCCGATCCCTCGTCTGAGTGAGCGATTCGCGCAAGCGGTCATCCGGACGATTCGGACCGTACAAGAAAAGCCCCGCGGCGTTCGCGCCGGGGGGCTTTTCGCGTGTTCTTCCCGGGGATCAGCGGCCTAGAGATATCCGATGAACTCGAGTCTGAAGTAGTAGTGAAAATCCGTCCAGTCCCCGTCCCTGTTGGGATCTTCGCCCGGTGATTCGTACCACACGCTGTCGACGTGAACCACGGCCTTTTTGACGGTCGTACCGTCCAGATCGGGACTGAGGGTTCCACTGACGCCTCCATCGATCAAATCCGATTCCAGCAGGGTGCGGAACATGGTGCCGCCGACTATAAATTCTACGTTCGAGACTGTCGTTTCGTCGACACCGTTGATCAGTTTATCGAAGAAAGCTCTCGTCCCGGCGGTCGCCCGGTCAAATTCCACCGTTGTTCCCATCGTGCCGTTGACCAGGTCGACGTCGGGAAGCCTGGCCGCTCCCCCCGGGTATTCGATCCAGAAAGTCGCCGGATCGGTGTGGATGCCGCGGCTACCCGCCAGAAACTCGTAGGAATAGATAGCCAACCGGACTTCTTCCCGCGGTGGAGCCGGCGCCGCCGGGTCGTCGTCCGAGCAGCCGGCGGGTGCGACCAGCATCAGTATGATCGGCAGCAGTGCAATTTTTCTACACATGACAGTCCTTTCCGACTGAAGGGCTCGAGACTCCTGCTCGCCCGTCAATGATAGCAGGTACATGACCATTATGTCCTGTTTTTAAAATCAGGACTCCGTGCTATACTGGCTGATCCGGTCCCGAAAACGGAGTCGATCCTATGTACTGCTTCAGAAATGGCGAGATAGTCCCCTGCGAGGACGCCGTCGTCCACGCGAGCGACCTGGGTCTCCTGCGCTCCTACGCCGCCTTCGATTACCTGCGCACGTATAGTGGACGTCCCTTTCGACTGCCGGACCATCTCGCGCGCTTCCGCAACTCTGCCGATGGCCTGAACCTGCCGCTGGAATATTCAAACGACGAGATCAAGGAGATTATCGGCGAGCTGCTCGCGAAGTCTGGTCTGACCGAGGCCTGCGTGCGTCTCGTCATCACCGGCGGCAACAGCCCCGACAGTATGACCGTCGTCAAACCCAACTTCTTTATATTGATCGAAGAGATGCCCCGGTACGCGCCCGAGTGCTGGACGGACGGTGTTGCACTGATCACCAACGAATACCTGCGCGACGTGCCGGAGCTCAAGAGCACCGGCTACCTCAATGCGATCATGCTGATGCCCCTCGTGAAGAAACACGGGGCACACGACCTGCTTTATTGCCACGGCGGCCGTGTACTCGAGCTGGCGCGCAATAATATATTCCTGTTTATGGGCGACACCCTCGTCACGCCGAAAGACGACATCCTGCCGGGCATCACGCGAA
>CBDVDJ010000284.1:0-4728 GCA_965372695.1 uncultured bacterium | reverse complement strand
GGCGTCGAGAGCCTGCTCAGCCGGCCCGCCAAGACGTCGCACCTCGCCGTCCCGCCCGAAGAGCGGACCGCCCTGGGTATCAGCGACGGACTGATTCGTTTGTCAGTGGGAATCGAATCGATAGACGACTTGATCGATGATTTTGGCCGGGCGATCGGGTAACAGAGGCGGGGAGTCAGGCAAGCGGCAGGTTTATTCCGACGGCCAGTCGCTCCGGTCGCCTTCGGCGACGATCTCGTCGAGCCGCGCACGGGGCATTCTGTGGAAACGCGCCACAAAGTCCAGGTGGTCTTCGTGCATCTGCTCGAGGCGCTTGATCTGCCTGTCCCGCGACGACACGTCGAGCCCCTTCGCCTTGACCTTCGATCGCTGCCCCTTCGCAAATTCGATGTGGTAACGCGTGCGAACCGCCGTTTTGTAGATCTCGCGGCGCTGCCCTTCCGTCAGCCCGGCCGTCCGGGGCTGCGAAGTGGACCCCGGTTCGACGAGGCTCGCCGTCGACTTCGCCGATTCCGACGGGATACCCTTCGAGGGCCCGGAATTCAGTCCCGGATACTTCGTCAATAGCGCCGTCAACGCGACAAGGAAGCAGACAGCCACCAGGATCCCCACCCAGCGCGGAGTCGGGGGCCTGGTGGCATTTTGAGTAGACATTGCGGAATCTTCCTCGTTGGGGTCCAGAGTGCCTTTACGCTTCCCGTGATACCGGTCCGGTATTGTGCAGGATCTGTGCCTCGAACGCGGTCGAATAACTCCGCCGAATCTCGATCGAAAACAGCGTGCAAATCATGCACATCCAGACGATTAGCCGGTTAGATAGCTTGAATTTGAAATTGTTATTGCGTGCGGGAGAACTGGATATTATCTGGAGAGTGGGGGTTCTTCGCCGCGGTGCGAGGAGGGATTGTCGTCCTGTCTTTTCTGTGGAGCTCGAATCATGTCCTCTTTTCGCAATCCGTTGAACGCGGTACCTGCCCGAACTGCCCTCGTTCGTTTTGTCCCGCTGCTGCTCGCAGCGCTGCTCACCGGCTGTGGCGGCGACGATGGCCCCGCCCAGACAACCGGCCCGCCTCCTCTGCCCCCGCTCCAGGTGTCAAACGGTCTCTTCGACGTGACAGCGAACATCATCTTCGATACGTGCAACTCGACCACGACGCACAACGGGACGTACGAGATTCAAATCGACGACCGCAGTTTCTCCATGGGCACCAAGTGGGTCGGCGCCTGGGATCCGAAAACCACGATGGGAACCGGCGAGTCCGAGCGTGACAGGACCACGATGCGCCTGTGTACGGTAACGACCTGGACCAGTGTCAACGTTACCTTTCAGTCGGAGGATGAGTTCACCGGCGTGATCACATTCCGGCAGCGCGTGGACGGAGCTTGCAGAACACCGTGCGTGACCACCTGGGGGATCGCCGGCGTTCGGCAACCGGCCACACCCTAGCTACTGCGATGTAATCCCACGGCACGTCTAACGCCCCCACTCAGGCACGACACGCCCCCCTACCCTGGCCGCTACTCCATGCCGATGGCCATAGCCGCCGTCACGCTTGCGCACGTCGCCGATACCATGTATAGTGTAATTGTATTCTTATACTTGTACTCCCCCACTGCATTCCCCACTGCATTCCCAACTGCATTCCTCGCTCAAAACAGGAGGTTTCTCTGATGCGGCTTCGAGAATGTTCACTGTTGATTCTTACCCTGTTGACCGTAAGCCTCCCGGCGCAAGCCTCCGAGTGGTACCCGATCGACACGGGGCGTTCGTGGGTCTACTCCAGCCCCGATGGAGGGGCGTATTCTGCCACGGTCGAGACTCCGGAGGCGTTCGCCGGCTCGCTCGTCCAGCCGCTCCAGTGGGATTCAGGCACTCGCGAGAACCTCTCGCAAGACGAGGCCGGCCGAGTCTTCCACCACGGAATGACCGGGGCCCCCGACGGGAGCTACCTGGTCCACGACCCTCCCTTCCTTCGCATGGATTCCGAACTCACGCCGGGTCACGAGTGGGAGGCGATCTATGAAGTTATCCATTACAGCGCCGACGGCGTGGAAACGATGCGTCAGCAGGCGCGCATAACCTATCGCGTGATCGGCGTCGGGCCCGTCGATGTGCCGGCCGGAACCTTCCAGGCGGCCGAGGTCCTTATCACACGAGAGTTGGAGACTCTGCCTCTCTACACGTTCCGCGACTGGTACGCCGAGGGAGTCGGGTGGATCCGCCGGACCGAAGAGAACGGGACCTCCGTTCTCTTCGAACTCGAGGCCTACGGGCCAGCCGCGGTGCCGACCGAGTCCACGACCTGGGGCGCGATCAAGTCGCAGTACAAGGACTGAGTTCGAACCGCGGGACAATCAACGATTGGTGAACAGCGGCCGGAAGTGGCGGGGTGGTTGCCCGAGGAAGAAGTAGTAGTTGGACCGGCCGCCTTCGGCTAGACCGTAGGCGAGATAGAATGGACCGATGGGGGTGTCGACGCCCAGAAAAGCGCTGCCGGCGAAGATACCGTTGTCCCAGCGGATCTCGCTCTCGTCGCGGAACACGTTCCCGAATTCGACCGAGAGTCCCGCGTAGCCCGGGAAAATGCCCGATTCCCACAACTGCCGGTAAAACACGCCGTTGAGCAGCGCCGCGTGCTGGCCGACGAGTTCGTTGAGCTCGTACCCCGATAGCCGGGTAAAACCGCCGAGCCTGAACAGGCTCTGATCCGGTGCGTCGCTGTCGCGCGTGGTATAGAAACCGCCGCCGAGCAGCGCCGTGTTTCGGCCCCGCGTCAGGGGGACGGCGCCGTCGATTTCCCCCTGTTCGTACTCCGAGTCCGACCCCAGCGCCTCCAGGCCGGCGGTGAGCCTTAACCTCAAGCTCCACCCCGCCCGCGGAAACGCCACATTGTCGAGCTCGTCGACGAAGAACTGCCCGTACGCCTCGCCGGTGTCGTAGTGCTTGTCGGGAATACCGGGGTCGCCGACCTGGACCTGGTACGTTCCCGCCGCCCGAATCAAGCCGAGACGTACCTGCCCCCACCTTCCCAGCTCACGGCCGGCATCGAATTCTCCACCGTACGCGCGCACCCCCCGTACCCAGAGCGCGTTTCCCGTCGAGTCAAATACATTGACCGCGTACTCGCCAACGGCCGCCCGCGCGTGGACGAACCAGCGCAGCTCGTGGTTGAGCGGCTGAAAGAACTCGGTATAAAGGAGCGGTTCCTGCCCGAATTGCAGGCCGCTTCGCCATTCGCCGTTCAAGCGGTTGACCGCCGTGCGGATGTAGGCGATACCCAGGTTGAAGTTGGGGCCCTTGTAGTCTTCGTAGATCGCAACGCCGAACTGGAGGTAGTTGGGCCCCCATGAGCGCTCTCGGACCGTCACCGTCAATACCGTCCGGCCGGACTCGGTGACGATGTCGTAGTAGGCCAGCTCGAACAACTCGAGCCCGTAGATCCGGCGCAGGTCCTGTTCGAGTTGGTCGACGTCGAGCGGTTCGCCGGGTTCGATGTGAATGAGCGACTCGATCACACGGTCCGACAACCGCGAATGGTTGACGATACGAATCTCGTCGATGACCGGCGGCGCCGTGTCGCGATGCCGGCGCTTCCGGCGCTCTTCGTTCTCTGCCGTTCCCAACGACAGCTCATCGAGGCGGCTGGCCACGGCCCTGGCAGCGGCGACACCGGCGGGTACCGCTTCGCCCGCGCGGTCGAACGACGCCGTCGTAATGTCGCCCAGATCCGGCTGGATGAAAACGTCTTCGTCGGTCAGCGTGGCGATCTGTGCGTCGGTGTTCCGTCTCGTCATGATCCTGGTGATCTGTTCGGTGACGGCGATGACCGATTCGATCTGTTCCTGTTTGCTCAGGGGTGTGCTGATGTCGACGGCGATGACGATGTCGGCGCCCATCCGGCGCACGATTTCGATCGGCAGGTTCATGCTGATGCCGCCGTCGACGAGCATCCTGTCCTCGACTTCCCGCGGGGCAAACACCACCGGAATCGACATACTCGCGCGCATCGCCAGCGCCAGATCGCCGTGGTCGAGCACCACCACTTCACCCGTCTCGAGGTCGGCCGCTATCGCGACATACGGGTTGGCGAGGTCGCTGAAATCACGGGTCGTGACCACCGGCAGGGTGAATCGCTTGAAGAGGAGGTCGATCTTCCAGCCGTCCAGGACGCCCGGCGGGAACTTGATCTTGTATCCCGATATCCCCGGCTTGCTCTTGACCAGGAAGTAGTCGTCGTCACGTTTGCGGCGAAAGGAGCGGTCTTTTCGGGGAATCCAGTCGGAAAGGACATCGATCCAGTCAATCGTCGAGATCAGCGTGTCGAGCTCCGCCGCCGTCATCCCCGATGCATACAATCCGCCGACGATCGCCCCCATACTGGTGGCGGCGATGTAGTCGATCGGAACCCGGTGCTCTTCCAGCACCTTGAGCACACCGACGTGCGCGGCGCCGCGCGCGCCGCCGCCGCTGAGCGCCAGGCCGATCTTCGGCCGCTTCGAATTGGCATCTGTATTGTTTGCGGAGGCAGTACCGGCGGTCGCGGCGCCCGGCGGCAGCGCCAGAGCAACAATGAAAGCCACCGCTGTCAGCCATCCGTGGGTCACCGTCATTCCGCCCTAGAAAATGAATCCGACCAGGAACATCATCCCGTGGTTCTTGAAGTCGTCCCCCGAGATCGTCTCGGTGTCACCATTGATCTCGAAGTCACCCGTCAGCATCACGTTGGT
>CBDVDJ010000283.1:0-4742 GCA_965372695.1 uncultured bacterium | reverse complement strand
CGGCGACGTACACGAAGTACACGTCAACGCATTGAAGGCGATATTCTTCGTCAAGGACTACGTGGGCGACCCCGAATACTCCGAGAAAAAAGGCTTCTTCACACGGCAGCCCCAGGGCAAAAAGGTGATGGTGGAGTTTTTCGACAGCGAGGTTTTGTTCGGCTTCACACTCAGTTATTCGACTCGCGGCCTGGGATTCTTCATATTCCCGGGCGACCCGGAGAGCAACAACAGCAAGGTCTTCATCGTCCACTCGGCGACCAAGCGTGTGAAGGTGAAGACGATGCCAGTCAGTCATTCACCTCACTCGATCTGATCTCGCTCCAGGTGGTAAGGCGAGTCGCAGGCCGGACGTATCGTTCAACACGACGTCCGGCCTGTTCTGTCTGTATCCCCATCCCCATTCGAGACCCCGTGGTTTCAGCCGTCGAGCCCGCTCGGGGGGGCGCCGTGGCATGTGTTTGACACTCCCCCGGGGACTGCGGTATCATGCCCACTCCAAACCAACGGGAGTGACACGGACATGAAGCGAATAGCAACTGTGATGGTGGCGATGTGCGCCCTCGGATTTCTTTCATCCTGCCAGGACACGGCCCTCAACTACTACAACAAGGGTATCGACGCGTTCGAGGCGGGAGACACCGCCCAGGCCCTCGAATACTTCAAGAAATCGGTCGACGAGCGCGACAGCGACCCCGACGCCCACTCAAACCTCGCCGTCGCGTACTACCACGCGGGCGAATTCGAAAAGGCGCTGCAGGAATTGAGGATAGTCGAGGAGTACACGCCCTCCGACCCGCACCTCCACTTCAACATCGCCGAGGTGTACCGTGCGATGGGTCACTACCAGGCGGCGAAAACAGAATACGATTACGCGATCAGGCTGTCGCCCGAGTTCGTGGAAGCCTACGATGCGCTGGGCAAGCTGTTGATGGATGGCGGCCACTATGCCTCTGCCGAGTCGAATTTCCACGAAGCCCTCTCCCTCCAGCCCGCTTACTCCCAGACACACCTCAACATGGGGTGGTTATATGTGTACGTCGGCAAATATAACGAATCGACTCATTATTTCTATCGGGGCCTGAAGGTCCAGCCAAATTCGATCTACGGGCGTCTCGGCCTCGCCACATCGATGGCCCGGCGCGAAGACTACCAGGGGGCCCTCGGTGAGTATCGAAAGGTCCTGGGCCGCGACAAGAACAATACCGAGGCCCTCTTCGGCGTGGGGTGGTGCATGAATGAACTGGGGCGCTACAACGAAGCCGAATACTCGCTGAACAAGGCGATCGAGGCCGACCCCGAAAACGCCCTCGCCTACGAAAGCCTTGGTGACCTCTACTTCAGGCAGCAGGAATATGCCGAGTCGATCGGGAGCTATCGAATGGCCGTCGTACTCCAGGAGGACCTCGCCGACGCGCATCTCGGCCTCGGCCAGGCGCTCGAAGCGGTCGGACACCTCACGGAAGCGGAAGAGTCCCTCCAGAAGGCGTTGTATCACGACCCCGACAACGCCACCGCACTCTATCGTCTGGGTCAGGTACACGCGCTGATGAACAACACGGCGCGCGCCCAGTCTTACTATGAAATGGCGATCGAGAAATCGGCGGGTGACATCGAATTCCAGAGCACGATCCGGACGGCCATGCAAGCGTTGTCCGATTTGGATGCGGAGTAGGAGCGCGTGAGCGCGCGCGGGGCTAATCTGCCTGGTAGAATCTCGGGCTTCCCGACCGCATGAATCCTTTTTTGATCCCCGCCTTCAAGGGCGTCGTCTGGTTGGCGAACGCGCCCACCGTATCGAAATCCAGCCGCATTTCGATGGGCCCCAGGCTGAAGCTTTTTTCGAATTCGTCGGCCCCGAGGTTGCGGACGATAACGACGCAGCGATAAACCCCCTCGTCCACGACGACCTGAATATCCTCGAGTTCGATCGTATTCTTGAACTCCTTGTCGTGACCGCTGTAAATGGTCTTTTCCATGGTGGAATCGATCCGGGAATAGACCGTGTCGCGCCCCACGATGAAAAGATGCTGGATCCAGTTCCCCCTGACGAGCTCCGCCTCCCGCGACTTCTGGCTGGATTTGACGGCGATCTTGCTCGTGACCGTGGAGTTCTTGAACGTCAGCGAGATCGTCCCCGGCCCCGCGGACACGGCCGCCCCCTGCTTTGCCGGCGCGGCGGTCTCGTCAAACACGATCCGCACGATGTCTCCACGGTGGATGTGGATCCGGCCGCCGAAGGACGGCGCGAAGACCAGCGTGTCGGCGCCAAAAGACTCGATCCGGCCGCGGATTTCGGAACCATCCTTGAGATACACCACTTCCCCCTGGAGAATCGCGGGGACGGCTATCGCCGCGATGACCACGGCCACAAGGGCCAGTCTCGACAGCGGGCGTGATACGGTCATGGGTGAGGGTCTCCCGGGTAAGGGGCAATTCTCTACCGGGAGCGGCACAACGCCTCCGCTCCCGCGCGCCCATGATAGGGGCCGAACGATCGTGAGGCAAGCGTGTTATCTGTGAACGGCCCTTTTCGGCGCTCGCGGCCGGCTTCCCGCGCAACCAGCAGAATTAATCTCATTTTCACACGTTCGGGCGTCATCACGGGCTCCCGGACGACACGCCAGGTTAACTCGTTGTGTAATAACAGGTAAACACGCGAAGTGGCGTGTGCTCGTGGCGACGAATGCCCGTTTGGCGCATGGGGACGCCACAATCCGCCCCTGCCCCATCGACACGGTGCCCCCCGATATGGTATAATCAGGCATCATTTGACACTGCGCGTAGCGATCGGACTCCCCTGCGTAACTCAAGAAACAGCTGGGAGGTACGACCCGCATCTCGAGCAGTAACTGAGATGTAGATCGCTCAGATGACGACCTGGCGAGTGAACATCATTAGTAACGACATCCCTCTAAGGAGGTCTCTTATGAAGCGGTCCCTGTGGACTTTGACTGTGGCGGCTGTCGCCATTATTATTGCGATTCCCGCCCTCGCGGCGGGGCCCATTGCGACCAAGAGCGTGCAGAGCAGCGACGACGGCCTCGCCGTCGTGCTGATCCGCGTCACCGCGTCCGGCGACGCCGTATACGGTATAACGATCAAGGACGCCAGCGGATCAATCAAGGATATCGTGGCACCGAAGGGCTGGGTTGGTATCAGCGACGGCGCCGACGTTATTTTCCGCACCGGCGAGAAACCGATCCGCTCGGGCAACTCCCTGACATTCCGGTTGCACACGACCAACGAGGACGGATCGCTCTCGGTTTCTTTCCGGGACAACACCAGCCCTATCGGGGTCAGCACGAGTCTCTAGCAACCCGCAGTAAAGTGAGTGCGCCCTGCCGGGCGCACCATGTGCAAAGGGGACGGCTTTGAGCCGTCCCCTTTGCACATGGTGCGCTGTATACCGGTGCCTCAAATGATCGGTGGCGGTTTGCCGCTGCCCCCGTCGTCGCTGTCATCTTCATCCTTGTCTTCTTCCAGAAAAACCTTGATGAGAAAAATAGCGACGAACGCGGACGCTATGAGGAATACAGTGATGTCCCTGACCAGGTGCTTGTTTTCGTCGTCGGGAAAATCAAATCCGGTCGTGTCCGGTTCGGCAAATCCGCCCGTCGCGGGGATCGCGTAACGCAGCGATTCAAACGTACCGTCCGATGAATCCTGAAAGGACTGCGGCGACGCCGCTTCGTCTGAACTCTTCTTTCCGGGGACAAAAGACTCGCCGGCGAGCGCGCGAACGGGCAACACTTGAATCGCAAACGCGGCAAGCACGACGCATACCATATGTTTGTTTAATACCCAACGCATGTTCAGCCCATATTTATAAAGTAATTGGCGTTGTCGGTCTTGACAACGCCATTCTCATTACCTAATTTTAATAGGCTACCAGCCAAACCAAGGTTTGTACAGTAGCGCAAAGTGGGTCTGTTCCTGGTCGGCGACAGGCCCCTTTGTTTGCCATCCCGATCCTCTCCCCGATCGCCTATTTGCCGACCACCATCCTCTTCGTTCGCGCCGCCTCACCACCCTCGACACCGGCATCCCCGCGGGCAGTCGAGCCGTTTCTGATTGTCTCCCGCCACGATATCATGTATATTATTGCAGAATAATAAGATATAAAAAGAATGGCGAGAAGCGGGACGGCGACTATGGCCGGCGAAAAACCAAAGCCGCCGTTGAACAGGTAAGCATATGCTATGAGCCCGATACCGACCGCACTCTGGAGGATCATTTTTACTTTACCCCAGGAGTTTGCCGGAATAAATATCTTGTGACGATGGAGACTGTACGCTCGAAAAAGTGTCATCCCTATCTCCCGGATTGCGACCAGCGAGATGAGGGCCCATACAAACGTCGAGTGCATCTTGACCGCGATCAGCAGGTACACGACGGCCATGAGAAGTTTGTCGGCGAGTGGATCCAGGTGTTTGCCCAGGCGGGAACACTGGGAAAATGTCCGGGCATACCAGCCGTCGAACGCATCGAGCATTGCCGCTACGATGCACAAAACGACAGCGGTTCGTTCATGCTGTTCTGTAATGAAGAAATAAGCGGCGACCATCGCCATCAGGATGCGCATAGCCGTCAGCACGTTCGGCACCGTCCATTTGGCATCACGATGGGGGTGATCGCTTGAGTGCATACGCTTCCTTTCGGGATCGCCGTCGATCAATGAAGCAGTGGTGGCGTGCCGGACGGGATAAGCGGAGACGAACTGAGTCCGAAGAGTATCACAG
>CBDVDJ010000282.1:0-4749 GCA_965372695.1 uncultured bacterium | reverse complement strand
CGGTTTGGGCTGGCCTGCCGTTTCAGCGAGGATCAGGTGCGGTCGATGGGCCGGGCGACGGCCGGAGTTGTATCCACGAAGCTTCTCGGCGGCGATGAGGTTGTCGGTATGGCGGTGGCGGACTCGAACACCGTGCTGCTGTCCGTAACGGAGAACGGGTACGGCAAGCGGTCATCGATCGAAGACTACCGCATGACCTCGCGAGGCACCAAGGGAGTCATCAACATCAAGACGACCGAGCGGAACGGTCACGTGGTGACGATTCTCGACGTCAAGGACAGCGACCAGATTATGATGATGACGAAGAACGGTATCATTATTCGATGTCCCATCAATCAAATACGCGTCATGGGACGCGCCACGCAGGGCGTCAGGTTGATCGACCTGGATGAGGGAGACCGGGTCGTCGATGTCGCCCGTCTTGCCGTGGAAGATGAAGAAGGTTGACAAGGAACAAACCCCATCCCGGGGGAGGGATAATCAAGTAATGACGAGAGAGATTCAGGGCAGCACGGAGAAAATATCGGAATTTACAGTCCGCAGGTTGTCTAACTATTTCCGTATTCTCCGCGAGCTGGAACTAAAAGGCGTTCAGACGGTTTCATCGGCCAGGCTGGCCGAGTTGGGCGGTATCACTTCGGCTCAGGTGCGTAAGGACCTTTCGTACTTTGGCAATTTCGGGACCCGCGGACTGGGATACAAGGTCATCGAGCTGAAGGACGCGATCGTCAAGATTCTCGGCCTGAACCACCGATGGGGTATGGCCCTGTTCGGAGCGGGCAGCCTGGGACACGCATTGTTCTTTCACGACGGGTTTCGCGAGGACGGTTTCTACTTCACGCATATTTACGACGTCGATGAAACCAAAATCGGGATGACCTGGAAAGACGTGGAGATCCGCGACCTGGGGGAAGCGGAAGAACGGCTTCGCGCCGCCCCGGTGGAAATCGGGGTGCTGACAACGCCCAGAGAAACGGCGCAGGAAGTCGTCGATTTGATGGCGAGAGTGGGGGTCAAAGGGGTCCTCAACTTCGCGCCCATCAGGCTGGAATTGCCTGACAACATGTGGCTTCGCAACGTAAATCTGGCTGTGGCGCTGGAGAGCCTCAGCTTCTACCTGTCGATGTAGCCCCGCGCGCCCGGCCAGGGGGCGTGACCGCCCGGCCGAAACCGTAAAAAGGGGTATTGACAGGGGGAAGAACTGCGGCAACATTATAGCATTCGTAGCATCTTGTGCTCTGGAAACCCGTGAAACCCGCGAATATGAATATATTTCAACGAGTTACGTACTTAATGGCCGTCTGCGCTCTGCTGTGGGCTGCTGCTGCTTCTTCTTCCGGTCTGGCTGAAACCGACGCCGCGGACGGGGGGGGCGTATCCGTTGGACCCGGCCGGGTGATGTTCGACATGAGCGGGACGGGGCAGTGGCGGGCACTGGTTCCAGAGTGGTCGGATGGTGTAAGTGTATTTACCAATGGCGGTTTTGTAGTTCTCGCCACCGGGGAAGACGGCAGAATCGTGGAACTCGCCAGCACGTACCGGGCCGGAGCGAGGCTCTCGGCCAGGGAAGAATCCAGGGGATTGAAGCCGGTGTACGAGGGAATTCCGGGCGGTCACCGGTATCCGCTCCTCGAGCGCGATGACGACGGCGACGGAGTCGTGGATGAAGACCGGCTCGACGGAGTAGATAACGATGGTGATGGAAAGATAGACGAGGATTATGCGGCGGTGGGGGACGAGATGTCCGTCCTTTCTTTTGACGCGGCGGGGCCCGACGACAAGCCGCTGCTCCACTTCCACCAGGAAAACTACACGTGGACGCTCCCCCACATCGACGGAATGGTCGCGATCAAGCTGACGGTCCAGAATGTGAGTGGTCGAACGATCGATGACGTTTATATCGGCTCGGTTATTCGCTGGGACGACCCCGGCGAACTCGCCGTGTCGACACAGGGTCTCGACGTGGCGGCGGGGACGGAAGAACTGCTGGTCTCGAAGGGGATCCTGGTGACGGAAGAAGGTCTTCCCATGGTTGCGGCGTTGTTTTTTGCCGAACCGGAGGACAAAAATGCGTCCTGGCTGACGGGGATGGTGGGCGGTGCCCGGCCGCTGGCGGGGCTGGTTCAGACATTCGTCGATGCGGACAGGGGTATCGAAATACGCGATGAGCCCGCCGCCGCCGAAGCGAGCGAAGCGAGCGGGGAGAGCGAAGAAGACCGCGGTGAGGATACGAACGGCCGGTACGTGTACGGCGTTTCCCCGAATCTCGGCGCGCTCGCCCCGGGAGAGGAAGTGGTGGTCTACGCCGCACTCGTGGTGGTGCCGAAAATGGATGGCGTTGACTCGGCGATCGACGCCGCGTATCGGACGGTCGTGGGAGACGGAACACACCGGATGGTTCCACCGCCCGTGTCGTTGAAGCGCCGCGCGATGTGGGGCACCTATACGGTGAAGTACGAGGGAGGCGGCGATACGCCCACGGGAGCGACGCTCAATCTGGAAAACGCCCGCGGTCACGGAATCGGGCCGGGTGACATATCGTATTTGTCGGGTATCGACATGAGGCGTGTGGAGTCGAGAGAGCTGTTCAACGGAGACCTGGAGCTCGTTCTGGACGGCGAGATGTTTGGCGAAATCGCGGCGTCCGGTGGCCGGGTGAAGCTGTACGGAAGACTGAAGAGCGGAGAGTTTTTCGACCTGGCACTCAACTCGGTCGATCGGGATCAAGCACAACTGCAGGTCGACGGAATGAGCGAAACGCAATTCTGGTCACAACCGGGCAAGTTGACGCCGGAACTTCTTTCGGGCTCACCGAACCCGTTCCGCGAGGCGACGACGATTTTCTATGAGGTTCCGTCGAGCGTGTCGGACGACGATGGCGGGTTTCTCAGCCTCGCCAATCCGGTATCGACGAGTGTAAAGATCTACAACGTTGCGGGCCGTCTCGTGAGCATCATCGTGGACACGATCCTCCCGCCCGGGCAGTACAATACGAGCTGGAACGCGGTCGACGACAAAGGCAGCGGTGTGGCGAGCGGTGTGTACTATATCAAACTCCAGATCGGCAGGAAGCACGTCACCAAGCGTCTCATCCAGCTGAAGTAACCCCCCCCCCGCTTTTTGACCTGCCCGGCGTTCTCACTAAAATGGTCCGATGAGGTTGACTTCTTCGTTGAGGGTCGTCTCGCCCTGGTCCGACGTGGCTTTGATGACGAGGAACATGCGGTAGTCACCCGAGCCCTTCGTCAGCGAATTCGGGAACTTCAGAAAGACCGAGTTCTTGACGACTTTACCCCCGTCGATCGAGAGCGGATACGTCGGCGCCACCATCTCGACACCGTCCGCCGAGGCCTTGTCGTCCAGCATCAACTCGATTTCCAGCGTTTCGAAGCCCTGGTTCTTCAGGTTGACTTTGTAGTGGTTGATGACCTGTACGCCGCCGTCCGGCAGCGTCGTCTCGGTATAGGGTGTACCAACGGCGCGTATGAACTTGGCGTCGAGGATCTCACGCCGGGCGACCGCCACCGACAAACCCGCGATGAATCCCGCCAGGATCAACCCGTAGACGATCGTTCTGAATCGAAAGTAGCGCCGCTTCGGCCCGCCGGCGATTTCGCTCTCCGTCGCGTAGCGGATCAGGCCTTCGGGCTTTCCGATCTGTTCCATCACCGTGTCGCACGCGTCGATACAGGCCGTGCAGGCGATACACTCGAGCTGGATACCCTGGCGGATGTCGACTCCGGTCGGACACACGGCGACACACTTGAAGCAATTGACGCAGTCGCCGTGGTCCTGTCCTTCCGGCTGCTCGCCCTTGCGGGGTTCGCCGCGGTCGTCGTCGTAGAGGACGGCAAGAGAGTCCTGGTCGAGGAGCACGGACTGAAATCGGCCGTACGGGCACATGATCATGCAGAACTGCTCGCGGAACCACCCGAAATCGAACATCAGGATAACGGTCAGGCTGGAAACGAAGACAAACGGCACCCAGTTGTCCCATGGAGAAGTAATCGACATCCCCGCCAGCCGTTCCGCCCCCACGAAGTACGCAGCGAAGCTGTGGGCGATATTCGTACTTACCAGCCAGAACAGGACCCACTTCAGCGACCGCTTGCCCAGCTTCGCCCACGACATCGGCGCGTCGGCCAGTTTGAGTCTCTGGTAGCGATTCCCCTCGACCCACTTCTCGATGCGGCGGTAAATAAAATCGATGAACACCGTTTGCGGGCACGCCCACCCACACCAGATTCGCCCCCACACCGCCGTCATGAACGTGACGGACATCGTGATGATGCCCAGCGCGAAGAACACGAGCGGGAAGTCATGAGACCAGAATGTGATTCCGAAGAACGCAAACCGGCGGCCTGGGATGTCGAGCAGGATCGTTTGATGCCCCTGGAATTTCGTCCACGGGATCACGAGGAACACGATAACCAGCGCCAGGTAAACCCAGTCCCGGCGGCGGCGGAAGCGACCTTGGGCGTATTCCGCCGTCAGGTCTACGTGGTGACCGCTCTCGTCGAAGCTGGCGGGCCGGTCGTCGGGCAGTGCGAGTTTGCGTCTGTTGGCCATGCGTCGCGGTCCTTTTTACTCGACGAGATCTCCCTGCGGTTCTTTCGGATTGGGCGGTGAAGTGCCCTGCAGTGAAATCACGTAAGCGGCCAGCGGCGCGTGCTTCTCGCGCGGTATCACGTGCCCCCACGGGGGCATCCCCTTCTCCGCGTATCCCACACGGAACGAATCCAGAATGTG
>CBDVDJ010000281.1:0-4788 GCA_965372695.1 uncultured bacterium | reverse complement strand
GGCGCCGACGGGTGACCGGCTCTCATACGTGGCGCGGAAAAAGGACAAGGCCACGCTCAAGGTGCTCGACCTCGACACCGGAGATATCGAGACCATCCTGGAGGACGTCGAACACTTTTCCGGGTACGACTGGAGCCCCGACGGCACCTTCATCGTGTACGACGTCAAGAAGGAACCGAAGAAGGACGAGACGGGGGTCAAGCGCCTGCGAACTGTCCGCGACCGGCAGCACTATCAGCGCGACCGGTACTACCTGTACATGACGTCGGTTCCCGCCGGCGAGACGCGCCGACTCACCGTCGGCGAGTACAGCACCCGCGCGCACGACATCGCTCCCGACGGCAAGTCGATGGTGATCAGCCGCAACTACGAAGACCTGTCGGGGCGGCCGTTCAGCCGCACGGAACTCTATCTGCTCAATCTGGTGGATCACAACCTCGAGCTGTTGTACGAGGGTAGTTTTCTCGGCGGCACCCGCTGGTCGCCCGACGGCAAAAAGCTGCTCATCACCGGCGGGCCGACGGCGTTCGGCGACATAGGGAGGGACGTGCCCGATGGCGTGATCCCCAACGACTACGACCAGCAGGCGTATATCTTTGATCCGGAGACGAAGGAAGCCGAAGCAATCACAAAAGACTTCGACCCGTCGGTCATGTCGGCGTACTGGCCGAAGGGTGACAATATCTACATCGTCGCCAACCGCGGGGAGTTTTCGGGGCTCTACCGGTACCACGTCAAGAAACGAGAGTTCAAACAGATCGATCTGCCCAGCGACGTCGTCCACGGCCGCGGCGCGGCGGCCGACAAACCGGTTCTCGTCTACAACGGGTCGGGCGCCAATGTTCCGTGGCGTCTCTACGGCGTCGACATGAAGAGCGGCAAGTCGCACACGCTCCTCGCTCCGGTGGAGGAGCGTTTCGAGCACGTCACGATCGGCAAGGTCGAGGACTGGAATTTCACGGCGCCCAACGGCAAGGAAATCGTCGGGCGCATCCACTACCCGCCGAACTTCACGCCCGAGCGCAAGTGGCCGTGCATCGTCTACTATTACGCCGGCACGTCGCCGGTCAACCGCAGCTTCGGCGGGCGTTACCCCAAGAACCTGTGGGCGGCCAACGGCTACGTGATCTACGTACTCCAGCCCAGCGGTGCGACAGGGTTCGGCCAGGAGTTCTCCACCGCCCACGTCAACGACTGGGGCAAGACGACGGCGGGTGAGATCATCGACGGGACGAAACAGTTCCTCGCCGCGCACGACTTCGTCGACCCCGAACGCGTCGGGTGTATCGGCGCTTCGTACGGCGGGTTCATGACCCAACTGCTCATCACGAAGACCGACATCTACGCCGCCGCCGTCTCGCACGCCGGTATCAGCGACATTACCAGTTACTGGGGCGAGGGCTACTGGGGCTACTCGTACAACGCCGTATCCGCCGCGGAGAGTTTTCCGTGGAACCGGCCCGACATCTATATCGACCAGAGCCCGCTGTTCGCGGCGGACAAGATCACGACACCGCTGTTGCTCCTCCACGGCAGCGGCGACACCAACGTGCCGCCGGGCGAGAGCGAACAGATGTACACGGCGCTCAAGATCCTCGGCAAAGAAGTCGAGTACATTCGTATCCTCGATGAGAATCACTGGATAGTGGATTACAAGAAACGGATTGTATGGCACAATGCCATAGTCTCATGGTTCGACAAGTGGCTTAAGGGGGAGCCGGAGTGGTGGGACGAAGCGTACCCGCCGCTCGACGACGATGAGGACCAAGGGGATGAGAAAGACTAAAGGGGTAAATGGCTTGCTACTTTATTGCGCAGCTCAACATCCATAACCCTAGGGGATATCAGAAGTATCTCGACGGTTTCGACGAAGTATTCAGCAAGTTCGAGGGTGAGGTGGTCGCGGTCGATGGCGAGGTCACGCTCCTGGAAGGGAAATGGCCCTTCCGGCGAACGGTGGTCATCAGGTTCCCCGACAAGGCCGAAGCGCGGCGCTGGTACGACTCGGAAGAGTACCAGGCGCTGGTGAAAGTCCGCCGGCGGGCGTCAAACGCGAATATCATCCTGGCGGAAGGCCGGGATTAGGTCGTTCGACGGGCGGCGCTTCGGCGCCGCCCGTTTTTTGTTGGCTCAATAAGGAAGGTAACGAACCCGGACACAGCTCAGTGAAAATCGCGGCTGCCCCGTCGGCGCGGTTTTCGCGCCGTCGCGGGGTCCCACAACGACTCGGCGACGAGGTGTACGACGCCTTCCTCTGACTGGAGTTTGCCGGTCACCCCGAGAAACGACGCAGTCTTGCCCAGAATCTCGTACTTCGTGAAAACATCCCGCCACACGATCACGTTGACGAACCCGGTCTCGTCCTCGAGCGTCATGAACACGACACCCTTCGCCGTCGAGGGGCGCTGGCGGTTGATGACGATGCCCGCGTAGCGTACGCGCCGCCCGCCCTGCATCCGCCACACGGTGCGCGCGTCGGGCAGCCCCATGGCGCGCAACTCGTGGCGCACGGGGGTGAGCAGGTGGCCGCGGGTGCTGTGCCCCGTCGAGCTGTAGTCCCACGCGATGGTTTCGTACGGGTCGAGGTCGTCGAAGTCGACTTGCCCGCCGGGGCCGAGGCCGCCGCCTTCGCCGGCTGCGAGCGAGAGCTCGTTCTGCCCGGGGGACTCGCCGCGCCGGTCGCGCTCGGCGGCGGCGCCGGCGGTGTGCCACAGGGCGTGCCGGCGCCGGGGGTCGAGGCGCTCGAACGCGCCGGCCTCGGCGAGCCGCGCCAGCGCGCCGTCTTCGCACCCGGTCCGCCGCACGAAGTCGTCGATGGACTCGAAGGGACCGTCGGCCCGCGCGGCCAGGATCTTCCGGCCCTGGTCTTCGCGCAGGCCTTTCACATATCGTAGCCCGACGCGCACGGCGAGCCTCCGGTCGCCCTCAAACCGTGACTTGTCATCGTCTCCTTTATAGAAAGCACTGTTGCCGGGCCTGCCCACTGCACCGCTGACGGCCTGTCTATCCAGGGTCGAGTCCCAGTCGCTCGTCTGGACGTCGACGGGGTGGACCACGACACCGTGGCGTTTGGCGTCGTCGATGAGAGAGGCCGGCGTGTAGAAGCCCATCGGTTGCGCGTTCAAGAGCGCGCACGTGAACACCGCCGGGTAGCGGCACTTCAGCCACGCCGACACGTAGGCAATGTACGCGAAACTCGCCGCGTGGCTCTCCGGGAAACCATAGTCGCCGAAGCCCTTGATCTGTTCGAACACGCGCTCGGCGAATTCGGTCGTGATCCCCTTGGCGACCATGCGCGTAATGAGCCGGTCGCGGTGGCGTTCGAGTCGGCCCGTGCGCCGCCACGCGGCCATGTCGCGGCGGAGCTGGTCGGCCTCGCCGGGGGTGTAGTCGGCCGCGACGACGGCGAGCTTCATCACCTGTTCCTGGAAGAGCGGGATGCCGAGTGTCTTCTCGAGCACGGGCTCGAGCGACGGGTGCGGGTAGACGACTTCTTCCTCGCCGTGGCGGCGGCGGAGGTACGGGTGCACCATTCCTCCCGTGATCGGCCCCGGGCGCACGATGCTCACCTCGATCACGAGGTCGTAGTAGGTGCGCGGCCGCAGGCGCGGGAGCATCGCCATCTGCGCGCGGCTCTCGATCTGGAACACGCCCACGGTGTCGGCGCGGCGAATCATGCGGAACGTCGGTTCGTCGTCGCGCGGGGTCGTGGCCATCGTGAGGTGCCGCCCGCAGTGGGTGTCGACGAGGTCGAACGCGCGGTTGAGGACGGTGAGCATTCCCAGCCCGAGGAGGTCGACCTTGAACAGCCCCATCGCCTCGAGGTCTTCCTTGTCCCACTGGATCACCGTGCGCCCTTCCATGGTGGCGTTCTCGATCGGGACCAGGTCGCACACGGGCTTGTGGCCGAGGAGAAACCCGCCCGGGTGGATCGAGAGGTGGCGCGGGAAGTCCTGGATCTCGGCGGACAGACGGGCGAGGTGCTGGTGCGTCGTGTTCTCGGGGTCGAACCCCGCCTGGCCGAGCGTGTCGTTGTCGATGTCGTCGTAGTGCGAGATGAGCTTGGCCACGCGGTCGAGCGTGGTGTCGGGGACCGAGAGCGCCTTGCCTACTTCGCGCAATGCCGAGCGCGCGCGGTAGCGCACCACGTTGGCCGCCATCGCCGCGTGCGTGCGCCCGTACTTCTGATAGACGTGCTGGATGACTTCCTCGCGGCGGTTGTGTTCGATGTCGAGGTCGATGTCGGGCGGCTCGGCGCGTTCCTTCGAGATGAAACGTTCGAACAACAGGTCCATCTGTACCGGGTCGACGGCGGTGATGCCGAGGCAGTAGCACACCGCCGAGTTGGCCGCCGATCCGCGGCCCTGGCAGAGGATCCCCTCGCGCCGGCAGAACTGCACGATCTCCCACATGGTGAGGAAGTAGCCGTCGTACTCGAGTTCGCCGATCACACCGAGTTCCTTGTCGAGTTGCGCGCGCACGTCTTGGGGCACGCCGCCGGGGTAGAGCGCCGCCGGGTATCTTTCTTCGGCGCCTTCGAAGGTGAGGCGGCGGAGCCATTGCGATGACGTGGAGCCGTCGGGCAGTTTTTCCGACGGGTAGCGGTAGCGGATCTCGGACAGAGAAAACGTGCACTGCTCGGCGATCGTTAGCGTACGCGCGATGGATGTTGCGTCGTCGTCGTATAGCGAGCGGAACGCGTACGGTGTCTTGAGGTTGTGTTCCGCGTTCGGTTTGGTGAACCGGCCGGCGGTCGAGAGCGTGACCCCGTGGCGGATGCAGGTGACG
>CBDVDJ010000280.1:0-4790 GCA_965372695.1 uncultured bacterium | reverse complement strand
ACTGAGAATGCCCGACCACTACATGAACGACGCGATCGACGAGAGGCAATTCGAACTGCTCGGCCAGTTGTACGAGGCGGAGATCAACCTGGTCGACCGCGCGATCAACAACCTCTACGCGGTACTCGAGGCGGACGGCCGGCTGGACAACACTCTCATCATCATCACGTCGGACCACGGTGAGAATCTCGGCGACCACGGTCACTTCGCCCACGTGTTCAGCGTCCATAACACGCTGCTGAGCGTCCCGCTCAATATAGTCCCGCCCGGCGCGTTATCGGCCGGTGTCGTCCGGCACGACACGGCCCAGTTACTCGACCTGTTCTCCACGATCCTCGAGTCGTGCGGCGTGGAATACGCCGGGCGCGCCGACGGACGCGACCTGTTCGCCCCCGGCGCCGCCGATAACCAAGTCAACGCGATGGCCGAATACTACTACCCGCGCCAGGTGCTGGCCGTTTTCGACCCCGAGGAGCTCCTGTCCAAAGAAGAGAAATTTTACCCCTACATGAAACGGCTTCGCGCCCTCCAGAACCGAGACTACAAACTCGTGTGGGGTTCCGATGGAAGCCACGAGTTGTACCGGATCGGCGATGACCCCGGCGAGACCAGGGATCTGATCGCCGCCGGCCTCGAGGACCCGGCCCTCGCGGAGCTCACCGCCGAACTCGAAAGAATGGTCGAGACGTACCAGGGCGATCCCCCGCTCGATCCGCCGCCACCCGCCGGCTGGCTCGGGCCGGGCTTCGAACAACGCATCACCGACCCCGAACTGCTCAAGAAGCTCCGCAGCCTCGGGTACGTCAAGTAGAGCGGGGACCCCACCGTCGAAAACACGTCGACGGATCACCACTTTTCGTGCGAACTTCAGACGGTCTCACGCCGTAGAGTGTGTATGACCTAATGGAGGAACTCATGAGAATCGCCATCATTGCAATCGTCATCGTCGCCGCCCTGGTCGGAACTATTCTGCTGGTACGTTCTTGCGGAGAGGATTCACCGGACGCCGGCTTGACCGAACTCGCCGATACGCCGGCGCCACTGACAGAAATCACCGGCGGCGCCTCGAGTGCCGCCCCCGGCCCGAGCGGCCGCCTCGTCGACGTCGGGGGACACAGCCTCTTCATCCGCACGTGGGGCGAGGGCTCGCCCGCCGTCGTCATCGAACCCGGTATCGGCGACGCGGAACGCATCTGGCGGGGCGTAATCGACGCGCTTTCGGGACAGACCCAGGTCGCGCTCTACGACCGCGCCGGCTACGGCGGGAGCGACGCCGGCCCCCTGCCGCGAAGCGCCGACCGGGTCGTGGCCGAACTCACGCGCCTGTTACCCACGGCGCCCGTGGAGCCTCCCTACGTCTTCGTCGGCCACTCGCTCGGGGCGATGCACGCGCTCCTCTACGCCTCCGAACACCCCAACCTGGTGGCGGGTGTCGTCCTCCTCGACCCGCCGCCGATCGGGTTCATCAAGGGTGAGCGCTTCCCCGAACTCGGGGATATGGCCGAACAGATGACGGCGGCGTTCCGGCGCGACGCCGAAGTGGCGCGCAACGCCGGCAACGAGCGCGAGGCGGCCCGTCTCGAAGCCGTCGCCTCCGAGCACGAACAGATGTTCCAGTCCGGGTGGTCGTGGATGGCGTCGGTCCGCACACTCGGCGACACCCCGCTCGTCGTCATTGCTTCCGGCGTTCCCAACCCCGAGTTCGGCCCCTCGGCAGCCGAGTTTCAGCGATACTGGCGCTCGGAGAGCGAGGCCCTGGCGGGACTGTCGACGCGCGGGCGCTTTGTCTTCGTCGAAGACAGCACCCACGACCTCCCCGGCGAGGCGACCGACGAAGTCGTCGACGCCGTGCTGTGGTGCATCGCCGCTTCGAAGGACCTTCCCGAATACGAGGTCTATCAGGGCGAAAAATAGCCCACGACAATGACTTACGGGGTCCGGCCGTCCGGCCGGGCCCGACACCCCACCGAATTCACATTGCAAGCGACCGCCCCAACGCCGATAATATAAACAACCCCTCGAAGAGGTGTTTATGCTGGCCCCGAATCGCTCTCCGCGTATCATCCCCCTGTCAGCGTTGGCCCTGGCCATCTTCTCATTCGCCGGAGCCGGTTCGTCCTCCGCCCAATCCATTCCATGGTACTGGCTCAACCCCCAGCCAACGGGTGCGTACCTCCGTGACGTCGTCTACACGGCGGGTGACACCGTCATCGCAGTCGGAGAAGAAACGGTACTCCGCTCGGTCGACGGCGGTTACAACTGGGTCGAACTGGCGAAAATCTCCGGTGAGAACCTCCGGTCGGTTGCCTTCGCCGACCCTCAGACCGGGGTAGTGGTGGGAGACAACAGCGCAATCCTGAGAACGACTGACGGAGGAATAACCTGGGACGCGCGGACCACCCCCGTGACCTCGGGTTTCATGGGAGTGTGTTTTGTCGACGGAACGACGGGTTTTGCCGTCGGCACCGGAGGGGTAATTCTGCGCACGACAGACGGCGGTCTCAGCTGGGCGACGCAGAACAGCGGCACGGCAGAAACACTCTTCGACGTCGATTTCGGCGACGCTTCGACCGGCGTCATCGCGACCATCAAGGGCGCGATCCTGCGCACGACAGACGGCGGTGCCACGTGGAGTCTCCAGAGCATCAACCCCCCATCCTACGATTTCCTGACGGTATCGTTCGCGGATTCTGCGACCTGTCTCGTGGCGGGTGAAGCGGGTTACATCTTCCGGAGCTCGGACCGCGGGGATACGTGGACCCAGGCATACCAGGACTGGCCTAACTACAGGAGGATCTATTCGCTGTGTTTCCTGGGTCCGGAGTATGGAATGGCAGTGGGGGGAGCATACGATGGCCCTCCGCCAATATTGCTGCAAACAACCGACGGCGGCCAGTCGTGGCGCGATATCAGCGGTCCGGGATTCGAACTGTACGGCGTGGCGATCCGGGACGCTTTCGTCGCGACGCTCGTCGGCTCGAACGGTACGATTTACTGGTCGAATGACGGAGGGAGCACGTGGGAATACCGGAGGCGAAACCAGGTGCAGGGCTCACTATCGGATGTGTGCTTCAGCGATTCTCTGAACGGCGTGGTGGTGGGCGAGTTCGGCATGATCCACCACACCGTCGACGGCGGGTTGAACTGGGTGAAACGGGTGGACCGGGTTTCCAACACGTATCATGACGTCGACTTCATAGATCCGTTCAACGTGGTCGCCGTCAGCTATCGGGTTTTCTCGAGATCCTATGACGGGGGGTACAGATGGTTCCATAGCGACATCGACGTTTCGTTGCGCGTGGTCAGTTTTGTCGACTCGCTCCTCGGGTGGGGCGTCTTCGGCAAATCCATCTATCGAACCACCGATGGCGGCACGTCGTGGGCCGAACAATACAACACCCCGGTCGATCAGGGGCAGATTAACGACGTCTGCTTCGTCGACGAATCTTTCGGCTGGGCAGTGGGCGGCCCCCATATCGTGCTGACAACGGACGACGGAGGAAGCACCTGGCGATCTTCGCCCGTACCGGTGACGCAAGACCTCTGGGGTGTGTCGTTCATAAACCGATCGAGAGGCGTGGCCGTCGGATCGGACGGCGTGATACTGCTGACAACGGACGGCGGCGCCAACTGGTCGGAACGGCCGTCCGGCACGTCACGCCACCTCGAGGACGTTGCACTCTCACCGAGCCTGGAGGGGTTCGCAGCGGGCGGCTGGGGAGTCGTACTCCGGACGACCGACGGCGGCATGACCTGGTCGCGGCAAACCGGGACGGGCGGGTTCACCTGGCACGGCGTCGACGCATCCGGACACGTGGCGGGCCCGTCGGGCAGGGTGATATCGCGTTATGCTCCGCCCGACGGGCCCCCTCCACCACCACCGCCACCGTCACCCGTCATCACCTCCTTCGGCGCCGAACTCACAACAGGCGCGATTCGCCTCGACTGGGACGTCGACCCCGCCATCCCCCTCGCCGGTTTCAGGCTGATTAAAAGAAGCGGTGACGCACCCGACACCTGGATCCCGGAAGACGGCATGTTCGACCTGTCGACACGTTCGTTCAGAGACAGCGCCGTGACGCCGGATACCACATTCACGTACACGATCATGGTATACCACGCTATCGCGGGCAGTGTAGACCGGGACGCAACAGTCGTCGTTCCACCCGTCCCGTCGATTTCCAGCTTCATCGCGGTGCCGGGAACAGACCGCATCACTCTCAGGTGGGAGTTCGACTGGCCGGATATGATAGAGGAAATCCGCCTGCTTCGATCCGCCGCGGACCAACCCGACGCCTGGCTTCCGCCCGGAACGTCACTCGACGAATCGCGCCAGAGGTATGACGACGATACCGTCGCGCCCGACAGCACCTACACATATACGCTGGTCGTCAAACATCATCTGGGCGAAATCCGGTCAGCACCCCTGACGGTAGTACGGGCATTCACCAACCTCGATGCCGTACCAGAAACCGAGCGCGTGATGTTGTCCTGGGAGTTTCTGCCGTCGTCGTACATCGAAGGATTCCATATCTACCGCGGCCACCCCGACGGAACTTCCGTGAGAGTTCCTCCGAACGGCGATTTGCCGCCGTCGGCTCGTTCCCATGTCGACATCGGTCTGACCGAAGGCACCCGATATATCTATACAGTCGTCGCGTCATTCACAGGTTCTGGTGAAGCCCGTTCGAACCCGTTACCGGTAACGACGGTCGCGTTCCCCGCCATTACGCGATTCGACGTCCGGTCGACGGGGGAAGAAGTCTTGATCGACTGGGACCTCGAGTCTT
>CBDVDJ010000279.1:0-4812 GCA_965372695.1 uncultured bacterium | reverse complement strand
CCGGGACAGGATCCAGATACGTCACGACGGCCGATGTTCGGGATGCGCGCCACCCCGCCTGGAAAGCACCAGTTTCATAACCGTTCCGTCTCCCTTTTGCTCCAGTTCCACCCACCCTGACATTTCCGCCACGACGAATGTCAAAGTTGTCATATCATCACCGCCGGGGTCGACACCCCTCGGGGACTCCACCCGCACCGACACATCCGCATCGTCCCCCTCCAACGATATGCGAATCGCATCGCCGGGCTGCGCCGGCCCGAGAGCCAGCCGCAACGCCCTGTACACCGCGTCCTGGAACAGAAACGGGTTTCCCTCGATCTGTATCCGCCCGGGGGGGGTATCCAGATCGAACGTGGCGCGCTTCAACGCGGCAAAGCGGCGGCATATCTCGATGAGGTTTTCAATCACATCCGGCACATCAAACACGACGCCCGGATCGTCCGCGCTGTGGGCAAACTGGTTCAACCGGCGAATAATCTCCAGTGCGCGTTTCGACTGTTTCTGGGTTGTCCCGATCGCGTCCGACAACCGTTCAACGCTCAATGGCGATCCTGATTTCTCCGCAACGACCATATCCTGAATCAGGCCGGACGTCTGGTCTATTATCGCGATCACATTAGTCAGATCATGCGTCACCGAAGCGGTGATGGATCCGAAAAACCGAAGCCCTTCATCCGCAAGCGCCCGGTCCCGGACACCACTATTATCATCGTTCATTACCGGACACCGCCTCGCGCATTCTGTCGATCAGGTCATCCAACTGAACCGGCTTGAGCAGATAGTCATAAACCCCATCGGGTTTTGTCTCCTGTTCAAATTCGATAGCACCGTGTCCCGTAATCATGATAACCGGCACGTTCGGGTACGAATTACGCAATCTCCTCAGGACTTCCCGGCCTCCCATACCAGGAAGCTTCAAGTCCAGCACCACAACGTCATAACCGCCCGCTTGCATCATTCGCATCGCGCTGTGACCGTCGAGCGCGTATTCGGCCTCGATATCGCGGTATCCGAAACGCTCGACGAGCGCGCTCACCAGTTCTTCTTCGTCGTCGACCAGAAGCACTCTGAACTCTGCCATGATTACCCTCGCACTCCCGGGTCCCTGGCGGGCAACGTCACCGTGAACCGCGTTCCTCCGCCCGGATCGCTCTCGACCTCGATCGTGCCGCCCAACCTTTTGACTATATTATGCGTGATCGATAGACCCAATCCAGTACCAAACTTTCCCTTGGTCGAGAAAAATGGTTCGAAGATATGCTGGAGGATTTCCTCGGATATTCCCTCGCCGTTGTCGGCGATCGTGACCGCCACCGCCCCACCGGCGCGCGCCGCGCAGGATATGTCGACACGACCACCGTTGCCAACCGCGGAGACAGCGTTATTGATGATATTCACGAAGATCTGCTGAAGTTGCCCGCGATCGCTCTCAATCTGGGGAAGGTCGTCGGGGATATCATAGTTGATTTCGATGTTACGATGCACCATTTCCGTGCTCTGAAAATCGACCACTTCCCGCAAAAGCGCTTTCAGGTGGATCTGTTCATGGCCGACTTCTATGCGCCGCGCGAAACCGAGCAGCCGGTGTGTAACCCGGGAACACCTGTCTACAGACTTGAATATCGATTCGATCACTTCGATAAACTTCTCGCGATTCGGGAAATCGTTCGAGTAATCGATTATGTCTTTCATGAGCCCGGCTTTTTCGTTGATGACCGCCATGGGATTGTTGATCTCGTGGGCCACCCCTGCCGCCATGCGTCCAACCGTCGCCATCTTGTTCGTATACTCCATGTTATGAAATGCCTGCACACGGCGCTGGTCGGCTTGCTGAAGACGTTTGACCATCTGATTGGCTCCGTAGACCACCACGGCAAGAATCAATGTGACACTGATAAGCAAAAACCAGAGCACGTCGGACCGATTATCCAACCAATGCCACAAGGGGCTCTTCAGCCGCTTGATCACCATCAGGATGAACGGGGTCCCCTCGATAAAGGCGCGCCCCGAGACGATGATACCGCCGGAATCTTCCGATATATCGACAATATCCCGATTTCTCGGACCCGGCGGAACTGCAATTTCTGCCTGGCCGAGAACAGCTCCGTGAAAGATTGATTCCGTCTGCAGCACACCCTGCTGGTTGATCACAAATACGTCCGTGAATTGATCGAGACTCGACGAATATACCTGGAGATTCACGAGCGCCATGTCAATTGTCGCGCGGATGATATAGAAATCGTCGGGCGGGCGGGCACACTTCAGGGCGATGACGAAGTGGGGGAAATTACGGTGTCCCATAAAAACGTCGCTGACGTGGGCGCCTCTCAGCACGACTTCGTGGAACCAGCTGTCCCCGCTGTATACCTGTTTCTCGAGGTCATAAGGCCCCGCATAGAATCGCTGGCGACCGTCGGAATCGACCAGTCCCAGATCGACAAAACCGCCGAAAGAGTCATTGAGGTTGCGTAACGTGCCTCCCAGAGCCGCATCGCTGGCCAGTTCGTCATACGTCTGTTCACGGGTCAACAGCGAGATTGCGGACCGGCGTTCTTCGATGACAAACTCGAGATTGCGCTTGGTGTTGGAGAGAATATCCGATACAGCGAAACGGTTTTCGATGTAAAACGCCTCGCGGTCCTGCCAGTAGTTGACGGCGGTCAGCGTGGCCAGGGGGATCAGCGCCGCCGCAGTGGTCGCCAGAATGGCGTTTCTGCGGAGACTCGAGTATCGGGGCATTCGTGCGCCGACTGGTTCCGCTTCCGAGCCCCGCCGTGTCTTTTGTCGTTGGTTAAGGTTCATACGCTCGCCGCGGACCGCCCGTGCGTGCCTGTGAAAACCGTGATCGACGACTCACTTCTCGCCGTCGTGCCGATCGTCCGGACCTGATTTCCGGGAGGATCGAGCCTTGCCCGATCCGGCGTAAGCCTCGCGCATGACGCGGGCCAGAATGTCTATGTCTACCGGCTTGCGGAGATAGGCGTAGGCGCCGATTTCTTCAGCCTGTTTCTTTTCCTCGTAGGAACCGTGACCGGTGAGAATGATCACTTCCACCTTCGGATGAGTTTTCTTTACGCGGCGCAGGGTTTCGATACCGTCGATGCCGGGCATCATCAGATCCAGAACGATCACGTCGGGTTCTTCTTTTTCGATCATATCGAGGGCTTGTTCCCCATCGTAGGCGATCGACGAATCCAGATCACGGGTTTTCAGACGTTCCGAAAGCGTGTGGACGAATTCTTTTTCGTCGTCAACGAGCATGATCCGGGGCGGGCCTTCGATATTCGACCACGGGTTGACCGGCGGCGCCTGGTAACGCGGTCCCAGGCGGGTGGAAGCCTCTGTCACGCCCGGCACCCCGCCAGCCGTTTTCACGAGTCGCTGACGGTACCGTTCCAGCCGCACTACGTACTTGTTTATCGAAAGAATGACCTGGCCGTTTTCGGAATGCACATCGGCGATCAGCCCCTCCTCCGCCAGCGCAAGGCTGACTTGCGCCGAGAGCACAAAGTCCCGCGCGGCTCTGCGTGAACGATCAGTGGTTTTCACAGGTCCGCTGCGGGCGAGAGTACAGATTTCCTCGACGGCCTCTTCTTCTGTTCGATCTTGCATCGGCAATACCAGATCATAGAGGCTCGCATCGTACGCCGTTTTCCCGAACAGGTACTCCGTGCACACAAAATTGCGCTCATCGTCTTCGCGAATGATCTTTCCCGCATCCTTCTCCGATTTTCCCGTGGACCGGACTGCTTCCAGCAAGCGAAAATCGTGATTGGCGATCAGGCAGACACGAAGCACGTGGCCAATCGTGCGTGGCACCAGAAGACCGGCAAGGCCGGCGATAACAACGTTGTCGGTTTGAATCAAATCGGCCAGAGCGATTCGCAGAAAGGAAATGTGCTTTTCTCGCTCGTGCGTAAACTTGTTGAGAAGGGGCTCAGACCCAGTGAGAGAGCGTACGAACTTGTCTCGCGGGATACCACGGGACCGGGACAAATCATCCAGGAAGCTGTCATCGATCTGCGTGTACCCGAGTTTCCGTACCACGCCCGGGAATACACCGTCCATCTTGCAGTAGACACCGCCGGAAATGCTGATTACCGCCATGAGATATTCCTTTTCGGCCGACTCCGGTCAGCCTCGCGAATAATGGTATATTCTCCGGGTCCCGTACGCAAATACTATTCTGCTCCACGGGAGGTAACGCCGGCCCACCGGACCGCCTGAATTCTCCGGCTGGCTGGATTTCAGCGAAAATACTTGTATCCCGCAAATGGTATGCCTTAAAGTACTCCGTGTAAAGACGGTTCCCCGGCGGACAAGCAAGCAACGGATCGAATACAAAAATCATGTTGACGCAGTCACGGAGTCGTGCAGGTGAACACCAGTAGGCTCAAGCGGTTTTTTCCGTTTCTCGATTGGTTCGATGATTACAATCTGGGCCGGTTTCGCCTGGACCTGGTGGGTGGCCTGACGGTTGCCCTTGTGCTCGTGCCCCAATCGATGGCATACGCGCAGCTCGCCGGCCTGCCCGCTTATTACGGCCTATACGCGGCGTTTCTTCCTCCGATGATTGCCGCGCTTTTCGGCTCGAGCCGCCAGCTGGCCACCGGCCCGGTGGCAGTGGTCTCGCTGATGACCGCAACGGCGCTGGAGCCGCTCGCTACGGCCGGAAGTCCCGAGTTTATCGTCTACGCAATTCTGCTGGCGCTACTCGTCGGCACCTTTCAGCTTTTACTCGGACTGCTACGCCTCGGCGTAGTGGTCAACTTTCTTTCCCACCCGGTTGTCATTGGCTTCACCAACGCG
>CBDVDJ010000278.1:0-4818 GCA_965372695.1 uncultured bacterium | reverse complement strand
CGTATCCGCACGCGGACGAAACACGCGGGAGCTATTACACGCTTCAGTTTCAAATCCCTAAGGAAGTCGTGGGGAAGACGCTTTACGGAGTCATTTTGGAGTTCTACATGGATGTATCCGGAGAGGCGAGGGACGAAACGTCGATCAAGGTTCCGATCTTGGAGGTATACGCCCTTGAAAACGCATTTACCGGATCTCTCGAGACGGCGGGTTTCAAGGGAGAGACCGGGACAGTTCTGAATGTGGCTCCGGGGAATGATCGGCGGTTGCGAATAGACATCACCGAAATCGTACGAAATTACTTGAAGAACCCTTCAACAAATCATGGCCTCATTATCGGGGGACTGGCGGATTATCGGGAAGGGGCGTTAGATCTGAAAGCGAACTCGATCCAGGGAAAATACGTCGCCAAGATAGACTTCCATTACGACGCCCGATCGGGCAACTACTGAACCCGTTTGGGATTTGGGTCCCGACTCCGCGAACTCGATGCGAAGATCGGACTTGACGGCGGTACTCAAATCGATTCTTCTATATCTTATAAAAAATGGCCTTTCGTTTTGGGTTTGAAGTTGTTGTTGATACCTGCTTGATCCCATACGGAAGGCCATTATATAACTACAAACGATGTCACACGGCGATTATTTAACGCATTGAGATTCGACGGGAGACCGCGATGAACAAGAAACCGGTCCTCATCATCATGGACGGATGGGGATGGCGCGATGAGACGGACGGGAACGCCGTGAAGCAGGCCAATACGCCGGTGTTCGACCGGCTGTTGGACTCTTTTCCCCACACCCTCATCAACTGCTCGGGTCCGCACGTCGGGCTTCCCGAGGGCCAGATGGGCAACAGCGAGGTCGGCCACCTCAATCTGGGAGCCGGCAGGGTCGTCTTCCAGGATCTCGTACGGATAGATCGCGCCATTGCCGACGGATCGATGTTCGAGAACCGGGTACTGGCCGACGCGATGGACGCGGGCCACAGCGGCGCATTCCATCTGATCGGGTTGCTGTCAGACGGCGGGGTACACAGCCACCAGGACGAGCTCTACGCTCTGGTTGAAATGGCCCGCCGCCGCGGCGTCAAAAACGTTTTCGTCCACGCGATCCTTGACGGCCGCGATACGCCGCCCCGAAACGGCATCAAGTATCTCGCCGCGCTCGAAAAAAAGCTGGGAGAGATCGGTGTCGGTCGTATCGCCACCATCGTGGGCCGATACTATTGCATGGATCGCGACAAGCGCTGGGAAAGAACACAACTCGCCTACGATATGCTTACGCTGGGAGAGGGAGAGCGCGTCTCGGACGTGGAGGCGGCGATGACCGCAACCTACGGAAGGGACGTCACCGACGAGTTCGTCGAACCCGTCGTCATCGCCGAAGGGGATGAACCCGTTGCACTCATCCGTGACGGCGACTCGGTGTTGTTCTTCAACTTCCGCTCCGACCGGGCCCGCCAGATCACGTCGGCTCTGACCGACCCGGCATTCGACGGTTTCGATCGCTCCGTTACGCTGCCCGGTCTGCGCTATGCCTGTCTCACGGAGTACGACGAAACATTCGGGCTGCCCGTGGCGTTTCCGCCGGATACCTACGAGAACATTCTCGCCGCCGTGATGGCGGACGCGGGAAAGGCGTCACTCCGGATTGCCGAGACCGAGAAATACGCACACGTCACTTATTTCTTTAACGGCGGTGTCGAGAAAGAATACCCGGGGGAAACCCGGAAACTCGTCCCGTCACCGAAAGTCGCGACCTATGACCTGCAGCCGGAGATGAGTGCGTCCGAGGTGTGTTCGACATTGATCGAAGAGATCGCGTCCGACCGCCACGACTACATCATCTGCAATTTTGCCAACCCCGACATGGTTGGCCACACTGGTGTCATGGAAGCGGCTATCAAGGCGGTCGAAACCGTGGATGCGTGTGTCGGCCGTGTAATCGAATCTCTCGATCCGTCGCGCTACATGGCGATCATCACGTCGGATCACGGCAACTGTGAGGACATGATCGATTACATCAACGGGGGACCGCAGACGGCTCACACGACCAATCTCGTGCCGTGCATTCTCGTCGACCCCGACTACAAAGGCGCGTTGATCGAGGGTGGCGCGCTGCGGGATTTTGCCCCCACCATCTGCAATTATCTGGGAGTACCCGTGCCCGCGGAAATGACGGGCAGGGACTTGAGAGCTGACCTCTGAGAGAATCAGGGAGAGTTGCCCGTGTCGACCCGGGCGCGCCGGTTCCGGTATTCTCTCACGAGATGGGTGACGCCGTAGAACGCCAGCAGGATGATCAGCGGCTCGGCGGGGAGGCGTGTGTGTGGGCTGCCGCCGTAAAAAGCGCGGATGAGATACATGCCCGCCACCGCTATCGACAGCACCAGTGTCGTCCGGTTTCGATTTCTGACCGACACCCACACCCCCACCAGAAAGAACGGCAGCAATACGCCGTAGGTCACAAGGCTGATGGCGTTGTGGCGGAACGACCACGCCGGCAGGACACGGTCCGGCCCGTTGGCCACCCCCACCGTGTGATCGCGCAAGCGCATGACGCGCCAGTACTCGAGAGAGTTACGCCAGAAACCGCCCTCTCTGTCGGCCGGGGCGTTTGCCGTGATGGCGCTCCGTACCGGCTGGTAGTATTGCGTGGCTTCGAGTGCGACCGGGATGGGGTCTCCGTACACGCGGTAATTGCGTATCGTCCACGGGGCGAGCAGCACGATTACCGTGCCGAAGAATAAAAACGCGTACTGGACGCCGAGCAGGCGGCGCCGGGTCGCGTAGAAGAGGAAATACAGCGTGATGACCGGGAGGAACAGCAGGAACTGCGGGTCGAAGTGTACCAGTACCGCGTATGCCAGCGCCGTCCACAAAGAGCCGCGTATCGTGTGCGCGTACCGGATCAGAAGGTAGCACGTGAACGTTGCCAGCATGACCACCGTCACGTCCCGCAGCATGAAGCTGGTGAAGTGGATCTCCTGAACGTAGATCGAAAACCAGATGGCCGCGAACAGTCCCACCGACGGGGCCAGTGATTTTTCACCGAGCCGGTACAACAGAAACGCGATCACCCCTCCGAAAAACGCCTGCATGATGATCACGAGCCACTGGTGGACGCCGAAAAGGCTGAACAGGCCGCCCAGAAGGAGCTGGTATCCAGGGGCGCGGGGTGAAATCGGCTCCGACAACCAGTTGGCGCCGGCGGCAATCTTGTTGGCGATAACAAAATCGTAGGTATACGCGGTTGCGACGAAGTCGGGACTGGCGCCGACGATGGCGGCATAGAGGATGCGCAATCCGAAAGCGAGAGAGAACAGCGCCAGTATCGTGCGGCGATCGGGTGTCAAAGCTGCACCTTGTGGTAAGTGTTACAGAAGCGTTTCAATTGTATGGACGCACGGCGCCGGGTGTCAACGATATTGCCGTTCCCTGTTGCGATGCGCCGTGTCATGTGATAACATTATCAACTGATAAATGGTTTATTCGCCACGGTTTGCCGTCCAGGCGACGGTGTTTCCAGTCGCGGTCCTGCGTGCCCGGCCCTTACCGGTTGTTCCTCCCGATTCCGCCATCACCGGTCGAACAGCAGTTGTATACGGCGGCAGATCAGTACCCGAGAAAGGCAGCTCCCCCGCATGAAAATTCCATTCGTAGACCTCAAAGCCCAGTATCGTACGATCAAACCCGAAATCGATGCCGCGATCATGGAGGTTGTCGAGAGTTGCTGGTTTGTCGGGGGACCGGCGGTCAAACAGTTTGAGGAAGACTTCGCCGCTTACTGCGGCGCTGCCCGCGGCGTGGGATCGAGCAGCGGGACGTCGGCGATCCACCTCGCCCTCGTCGGGCTGGGGGTGGGACCGGGAGACGAAGTCATCACGGCGTGCAATACGTTTATCGCGACGAGTGAAGCGATCTCTCACTCGGGCGCACGGCCGGTTTTCGTCGACGTCGAGAACGACACGCAGCTGATCGACCCGGAAAAGATCGAAGCGGCCATCACGCCGAACACCAGGGCCATTGTTCCCGTCCATCTGTTCGGCCAGCCGGCGGATATGGACGCGATCCGCGACATCGCCGCCCGCCACGGGCTCAAAATCGTGGCCGATGCAGCCCAGGCGCACGGCTCCGACATTGATGGCGACCGCCGGAAGATCCTCGGCGATGCCACCACTTTCAGTTTTTATCCGGGCAAGAACCTGGGCGCCTACGGAGAAGCGGGCATGGTTGTGACCGACGACGGAGACCTGGCGGACCGCATGAAGATGCTTTCCGATCACGGCAGCCCGCAGAAACACCTTCACGTCGCCGAGGGATGGAACTATCGGCTCGATGCGATCCAGGCGGTCGTGCTCGGCATAAAGCTTCGTCACCTCGACGGATGGACGGATTCGCGGCGCAGCCGCGCGGCACGATACAACGCGGCGTTCGCGGGTGCGGAAAACGTCACCCCGGTCGTGGAGAGGCCGGGCCGGCGTTGTGTGTACCACCTCTACGTCGTGCGGGTGAAGGACCGCGACGCGCTGGGCAAGGCGCTCGGAGAGCTCGGGATCGCTTCGGGGGTCCACTATCCGGGGCCGCTGCACCTCCAGCCGGCTTACGAATACCTGGGATACAAGCAGGGCGCTTTCCCCGTCGGGGAAAAATGCGCGAATGAGATCTTGTCGCTCCCGATGTTTGCCGAACTGACGGACGAAATGGTTGATACGGTGGCGGGGGCCGTTGCGGAACTGGCGTGAGACGGGGCCAGCCTTTGTCATTGAACGTCAGAAAGAACCCTGGATACTGAAAACGTACCGGTACCGGGTCTC
>CBDVDJ010000277.1:0-4828 GCA_965372695.1 uncultured bacterium | reverse complement strand
GCCGCTTCCCTGCCGGCCACCTCACCGACCTCCAGCGCCTGGCCGAGACGTCGACCGACGTCGGAGAGACGTTTGCGCGCCTTGTCCGCCGTCCGCGCCTCGAGCACGGGCCCGGCGGCCGACAGAAAATCTTCTTTACCCGATTCGAAGGCGAGTTTGAATTCTTCAATCGCTTCCTGGAGCCCGGCGGGACGAGCCGCGGCGTACAGCTCCTTCACATAGTCATCGGGACTGTTGATCAGGCGCACGATTGGCGGGGCTTGCCCGCCCCGGGCCATCCCGGCTGCCGCCGGCGTCAAACAGGTGGCCTGCATGCGAGGAAAGGCGACGGGGGACGCGACCCCCATCATCCGGTAGACGCCGTCGAGTTGCGCCCGGTAGGCGATCTCGGCGGGCCCCAGCACGACGGCGACGGGCCGGAACACCTGGTCCTGGACCAGATTCCTCAGCGCCACGCCGGGCGAAAAACGGGTAACGTCCTCCTCCATGGCAACCCGCGCCCCCGACCTTGCGCCGGCGGCGATCTTCTTGCGCCGCCCGTCCTCGACCATGAACACTCCGGAGTCGGGACCGGGCCACAACTGCGCGTGGTAACCGGCGGCCTCGAGAGACCGTCCGCCGGCCACGAGCAGCTCGCGCACTTCGTCTTCCCGGTCGAAATACTGGAGAAAGAGGTCCCGCGCCTGCCGCCGCACGGCGGGTTCGCGGCCGTCGACGAACGCGGCGCCGCCGCCCGCGAGTGCCGAGAGGAGACGGGCGGTAACGGCGCCATTATCAGATGCGCCGTCGAGCGATGCGCGCACGAGGTCGCCGGCGAATTTCCCGTGGGGACAGCGCCCGACGATGGGGTCGACGGCGTCCCACAGCTGACGCACCGCGCTGGTGGAAACGGCACCCACCGGCGACGCGGCTTCGTATGCCGCCGCGTCGATCGACGTGGACAGCGGAGTAAGGTCACAGTCGACGAGGAACAGGTCACGAATCTCACGAAAGTCGACGTCGTCGGAGCCGACCCAGTAGAGGGCGAGGTGGGGCGTGCCCCGGGTGCGCTCCAGGTGACCGGCGAGTGCGATCGCGGTGGAGAGCTTGTGGAGCGCCAGGAGCGGCCCGCCGAGCGCGCCGGGTTGCTGACCGGTCACAACGATACGTACATCCCCGTCGAGGGCACCGCGGAGCCTGGCGAGGACGTCATCGCCGGCACCGATATCCCGGTTGTACTCGATAAGCCGGTCGAGGAGAGCCCCCGGAGTTTCGACGTGCCCGTATTCGGGCGGCGGCGCCTGCCAGCGGTCATCGCCGTCGCCGAATCCGCCCAGTATTTCGCGTATCGGCGACTCTTTGCCCGACACGTAGTCCAGGAACAGGCGGCTCCCACCGTCAATTTCGGATACGGGAATCGTTACGGGGAACTCGATCACCATCTCACTCTCTCTGTCTCGGTGGCTGCGCTGAATCCGGCCGTCAGATTTTTTCACATATCAGAATCAGCCGGTCGGAGCGCTGCTCGTCGAAATCGCTCCGGTCGTAGTCGCCGAATGCTCCCGAAAGCGACAGATCCACGCTCTCCAGCATCGTTACCATCTCGTCGCGCGAATATAAACGGATCCTTTCGTCATATGTCACTGTCTCGCCGGTGGCGCTGTTCTGAGCCTCCACACCCTTGATGAGGAATCGCCCGTCTTCCCCCAGCGATCGGCTCTCGCGAACCATCCACCCTTCTGTTTCCCGCACCGTATCTTCCAGCACCATCGTCCGTGCCTTTACCGCATTCACATAGTCGAACAACAACATCCCGCCGTGCTCCAAAACTCGCGATATCTCGCGCACGACGAGCAGGTTGTCCATGTCCGCCTCGAAGTATCCGAAACTCGTGAACATGTTCAACACCGCGTCAAACGATTCGCCGCAGAACGGGAGCCGCCGCATGTCACCCCGCACCAGGCGGCCCGCCAGACCCTCCCTGGCCGCCGCCTCCGACAACAGGAATTCCGAGAGGTCAACACCCAGTGTCTTCATGCCGCGCTTGTCTGCCGACGACATGTAACGCCCCGACCCGCACGCCAGGTCGAGCACTCGTACCCGGCCCGCCAGCAGGTCACCGAACGCGTCCAGAACGAGTTCCGCCTCGTCATCGCTGCGGTGCCGGTACAGAATCGGGTAGATCCTGTCAAACGCCACTTCGTACCACTTCGCCATGGAATCCCCTGTTATCTCCCCTCGGGTTCGAGGGTGGTATCGCCCAGAAAATTGTCGTCGTCCCTGCCGGGGTACGTTTCCGTATAGTGAAGCCCGCGGCTTTCGCGCCTCCTCAGCGCGCTCTCGATGATCAGTTCCCCGACGAGGATGATGTTACGCAGTTCGAGCAGGTCGCGCGTCAGCCGGGTGTTCCAGTACAGCGCCACCACCGTTTCGCGCAGTTGATCCATGCGGCGGCGCGCAATCTCGAGACGCCGGTCGCTGCGCACGATACCTACATAGTCCCACATGATCCTTCGCGCCTCGCTCCAGTCGTGCTCGAGAATGACCGGATCCTTCAGCGACTCCGCTCCCTCTTCGTCCCACGCTTTCGGCTCACCGACAAACGCCCCGGCGGTAAAATCTTCCAGCGTCGCGTGGCCGGCACGGTCGGCATACACCAGCGCCTCGAGAAGCGAGTTGCTCGCCAGACGGTTTGCGCCGTGAAGGCCTGTGTGGCTCACCTCCCCGATGGCGTACAGGTTGCGCACGGAGGTTCGGCCGTATGTATCCACCTCGGCCCCGCCACAGAAGTAGTGCGTCGCCGGAACCACCGGTATCGGTTCCGTGCGCATGTCGATCCCCACTTCGAAACACGTTTTAAAAATGTACGGAAACCGCTTTTCGATGAACGCGCTGTCGAGGTGGGTCAAATCCAGGAAAACACACTCTTCGCCCGTTTTCTTGAGTTCGTGGTCGATCGCGCGCGCCACGATGTCGCGCGGCGCCAGTTCGCGCCGCTCGTCGTAACGTTCCATGAAACGGTCCCCGTCGGCACGAACCAGCCGCCCCCCTTCGCCCCGGAGCGCCTCGCTCAACAGGAAGGACGTCAACTCGGGGTGATAGAGGCACGTCGGATGAAACTGGACGAATTCAAGGTTGGCGATACGCGCGCCCGCGCGGTACGCCATCGCCAGGCCGTCACCCGTGGCGATGTCCGGATTGGAGGTATACATGTACACCTTGCCCGCGCCACCCGTGGCCAGGATGGTGCGCTGCGCGGCAAACGGGATGACACTTCCGCTCTGCTCTTCGAGCACGTAGGCCCCGAACGCCGCGGGATCGCCGCCGGGGTCTCTCTCGAGATGGTGGCCCCGGATGATGTTGACCGCCATGTGGTGCCGGTACATTTCGATATTTTTATGACAGGCGACGGCGTCGAGAAGCGTCCGGGCGACGGCGCGTCCCGTGAGGTCGGCACAGTGGACGATCCGGTTACGCGAGTGCCCGCCTTCGAGCCCGAGATCGAGCTCACCGTCCTCGCGGGAGAACGGCACGCCGAGAGCGATGAGGTCGCGTATCCGGTCGGGGCCTTCCCGTACGACGAACTCGACGACGTCTTCCCGGCACAGCCCCGCCCCCGCGCGGAGCGTGTCTTCGATGTGGAGATCGAACGAATCCCCGGAATCGACGACGGCGGCAATGCCGCCCTGCGCCTTGTTGGTGTTGGAATCCGACGGGTCGCACTTGGTGACCACGCTTACGCGGCCGTGTTCGGCCAGTCGGAGGGCCAGCGAGAGACCCGCGATTCCGGACCCGATGATGAGGAAGTCGGATGATTTCACGGCTGCAGGCAGGTTAAGAGGTTGCGTTTTATTGAGTTAAGGTAGACCGAATCGCTCTCGTTTCAATGTTAAGCAATGCCCATGGCGATTGCAACATATAACCCGTTCCGAGTGCACAATGCACCCGCCGCGAACCGGCGAGGCCCACCGGCCGGAAGAACAAATATAACTGGCTATATTTCATTGTGTTAGACAATTCCGTGTCGAACCGGTTCTGGCATACTCATTGCGTATACGCCCTCCGGATTCATCCATCATGCTTGTATCCAGCGCAACCCTTTGAGGAGGTCAGGTTCCATGTTCATGAAAATTACCCTTTTGACACTGTTGCTGGCCGCGATTGTCTTTACCGGCTGTGACTCCGATAATCCGGAGCAGAACCGCTCGGTGGTCTCCATCGAATCTCTCAACGGCAATGTCGCCCCGGTTACCGCCGACATCTTGACCAATGGAAGTATTTTTCCCGAAGTGATCACCGTCGTGTTCCGCAACCGTCCGTACAACCGCATGATCATAACGCGCCCGGACGATCCGTACGGCACCTACGTATTCACTCGTTACACGGTGGAATGGACCAGCTCGGACGGCAGCGGCGCGACGCTGCCGATGTACGAAGCCGACCTCGGTCTCACCGTGGAAACCGAACAGCTGGCCATCGCCGAGATTATGATCGTGACGTGGGAAAACAAGGCCAACCCGCCGATCTCGACCATTCCGCCGGCAACCCAGGTCAACATGAACGCAAAGATCACGTTTTACGGACACGAAGTCGGCACCAGCCGCGAAACGACGACCATCGCGAATATCGGCGTCATTTTCGCCGACCTCGCGGACCCGGTCTCCGGGCCTTAGTCGAAAAGGGGCATGGAACCGCTGATCGATACTGGCAATTGAAAAGGACCGGCGGTCAAACGCCGTTCCACACGAAAAAAGCCGCGGACTCAATCCGCGGCTTTTTTTGTGACCTCGTCGAGGACGTCGTCCCCGAACAGTTCCAGCGACAGTCGCACCGTCGCGAAGCGGCCGGG